>JALFZG010000042.1 GCA_022784645.1 Bacteroidales bacterium | reverse complement strand
GGCCCTTGAAAGCATCGGTGCGCAGATCAGTATGACGGAAGATTCTAAGCCTACGGATAATGGGATTGCAGAACGCGTTAATGGTACCATCAAAACGGAGAAAATCTATCGGCAGCAACCCTATGAAAATATTGAGGAGGCGCGGCAAGATATCTCGGAGTTTATTGATTTTTATAATGAGAAACGACCACACATGAGTATCGGTTACAAAACCCCAAGTAAGGCGCATCAGCAGACCGGCCCGCAGGAGAAAAAGTGGAAGGGATGGACGCCAAAGCTATCCTTAGAGGCTGCAGCTGCAGCCTCTAAGGACCCCTCCTCTACCAAGTCTGACAACTGTCAACAAAATTAGGAAAGTGTCAATGTTTTTAGGAAACTGTCAACTTTCTTAGGAAAAATAGTATTAAACTGTCTACTTTTTTTAGGAAAAGACAGGTTGTTGACCAAGCTATCCTTGACTGCTTCACTGGTGTAACTAACGATGGTTGGTCTGAGACGGCTCTCATTCTTCAGGGAGATGGTCTGACGATAGAAAAGATTACTGTTGAATAATTTCTATTTTACCATCCTGTAATTTAATAGTGGGAACATTATTCCCACTGATATTTCCCAAAGCAGGGGATCTTCCTTTGGGGTGGGTCCCCTGCTTTCCTTTTTCTTAAGGTGGGTTCTAAATGTTTCCACTCACTTAAGGTGTTTCTAAAAATTTCCACTCTATTAAGGTGGGTGCACAAATCCCACTGATTTGGGCATTGGGAGTTGGTTCTCCTTTTGCTCTCTATACAAATCATTTGAAAAAACTATATCATGACTATCAAAAAACTCCTTCTATTGCTTTTGGTAAGCGTATGCAGCCTGACATCGTGTAAACCAGGCTCTAATGAAAATAATACCCCCGATACGCCCGCAACCATCAAGCTCAAATCGCAGTCTGTAGCGGAGAATGAGGTACTTACAGCCGGCGAACAGACCATCCAACTCGTTTTTGACAAGATGGTGAAGCTGCAGAATGGGGCAAAGATTACGCTCAATGATTCGATGCTCATTCCGCAAGTAGAGGCCATGAATGTTTCGTTTGTGGTGGAATTGGCGTTTGCAACGCAATATACGTTGACTGTTCCGGCTGGTGCTTTTGTAAGCGTATTAGATACGACAGTAAAATCGGAGGCGGTAACCATCCATTTCTCAACGGGCGAAAAACCTGCTCAGTTGCCGTTTCAGTTGGGCTTGGGTTGGAATCTTGGAAATCAGTTCGAATCGCATATCAATGGTGTAGCGGGCGAGACGGCATGGGGCAATCCTGCATGTACACAAGCTACCATGGATGGCGTCAAAGCAGCCGGTTTCACCTGGGTGCGCATCCCTGTAACATGGATGGGACATATCGGTGAAGCACCTGCCTATACGATTGAAGAGGCTTGGATGAATCGTGTAGCGGAAGTGGTTGAATATGCGCATCAGGCAGGACTGAAAGCGGTAATAAATATCCATCACGATGGTGCCGACAGCAAATATTGGTTAAACATCATAGCTGCTCGTTCCAACGAGGAAAAAGCCAATGAGATTCAGCAGGAGTTAGTGGCGCTCTGGACGCAGATTGCTACTCGCTTTGCGGATGCTGAAGACTGGCTGATGTTTGAGGTGATGAATGAGATTCAAGATGGTAGTTGGGGAACTGGTAAACCCAATGAATATAAGGTTATGAATGCTTGGAACCAAGCCTGTGTGGATGCTATTCGCGCTACAGGCGGCAATAATGCTACTCGTTGGATTGGTTGTCCTGCATACAACACCAATCTTACAGCTGCACTGAATGGTTGGGAGAAACCCAATGATCCCGCAAACCGTGTAGCACTCGCAGTACACACCTATGATCCATACAATTTTACTCTCGAATGCAGCCAAAATACTTGGGGTACGGATGCTGAGAAAAACCATATTAGCAACTACATGAAGTCCATCAACGATAATTTTCTCAACAAAGGGATTCCCGTATATATTGGCGAGATGGGTTGTTGCAAGCGTGAGAATGCCGATGATGAGCAGTATCGCTGCAATTATTTGAATTACTTTGCTAAGGCAGCCAAGCAATACGGCATTTCTTTTGCTCTTTGGGATAATGGCTCATGGGGTCCCAGTGGCAAGGGGGGCAAAGAGAGCAACCTCTTTATTCACCATGCTACCGGACAATATCCTGAACCAGCGGCTCAGACTGCAGTAGAAGCGCTGGTAAGTGGATACAAGTAATTGAACTTCGGAATCTTGAAACCTTAGGCTTTTGCGTAAGAGTTATACGGTTACTCATAATAGCGTTAATCTTAAAAATCGAACATTTTATGCGTAAACGTATTTCTGTTTTCGTCACTTGTAGTAAGAGTCCGAAAAGAGTCCTCAATGGTTCCTCAATGCTCCTTATCGAAAGTTTGCTATAAAATACAATATTATTAGAATAGCATACACTAAAAGTGGACTTGCTTCCGCTTTCGTATCTTAAAAATCGTATATTTTGGACGTTCTAATTTTTTAAAATGAAAAAGCAATATTTTTTGATATTATTCTGCCTGATAGCCATGCTATCGTGTGGTGACAGGAATACGCCGGAGGAGCAGAAAGAAGTGCTTGAACTGAAGGAACAATCCATAGCAGAAGGGGCTGAAGTGGATGCGAATACCGTAAATGTACTTACCTTACGCTATAATAAGATGGTGCGAATAGCTGCCAACGGTTCCATCACGCTTAATGGTGCAGCACTTCAGGCTACATGTTCGGCTATGGAGGTGTCAATCCCCTTACAGCTTGTTCCCGCTACGGATTATACGTTGCAAATAGCAGCAGGTTCTATCGTAAGCGTATTGGATTCTACTGTTGTATCTGGCGAACTGAATCTGCATTTTAAGACAGCAGCACAGAAAGAGCAAGCTATAAGCACCGAACTGTCTGACAAAAACGCCATTCCGCAAGCGCAAAATGTATTTGCCTTCCTACTTGAGCAATATGGTAAGCGCACCATTTCGGCAGCAATGGCGAATGTGAATTGGAACATTTCGGAAGCGAATCTCGTATATACTGCTACGGGCAAATACCCCGCTATGGCTACCATGGATTATATCCACATGCTTACGCAAACAACGCATAGTCCGTTTAATGGTTGGGTGGTAAACTATGCGGATATTTCTGCATTGGAAGCATGGTGGAACAGCAATGGTCTCTTGGCTGCATCTTGGCATTGGAATGTACCCCGAACCGAAGCGGATATCACCAATACAGAAGGTTATACCTGTACCCCTGGTAATGGCACCACCGGCACCACGTTTAAGCCCTCTAACGTAATGAAAGAAGGCACGTGGGAAAAGCGAATTGCCGATGAAGACTTGGCCGTAATGGCCGCCAACCTGCTTCTTTTGCAAGAGAAGAATATCCCGCTCCTTTTCCGTCCGTATCATGAGGCTTCCGGTAATACCTATTCGGAATGGAATCTCGTAAATGGTAAGCCTAAAGGCAATGCCGCATGGTTCTGGTGGGGAGCTGAAGGAGCCGAAGTGTATAAAGAGCTTTGGAAATATACGTATGAGTATTTCCAATCGAAAGGCATACATAACCTGATTTGGGTATGGACCTCTCAGAACAATGGCGACACCGATTGGTATCCTGGCGATGCGTATGTGGATATTATCGGACAGGATATTTATAATCAAGGAAGTATGCAAAATGTCGCTGATTTTATGAAACTGCAAGCTACGTATCCCAATAAGATGATTACGCTCTCAGAGTGCGGCAATGTAGGTCTGATTTCAGAGCAATGGACGAATGGTGCTCGCTGGAGCTGGTTCATGCCCTGGTATCAGTACAATGCCACCACCTTGGATGGTCACGAACATGCCAATACGGCTTGGTGGCAAGACGCCATGTCGAATCCTAACGTAATCACCCGTGACCAAATGCCATCGCTTAAATGAATAATCAGAATTCCATTAATAACATGAAAACTTATGGACATTATGACGACGCAAAACGCGAGTACGTCATCACTAATCCAGCCACGCCTTTCCCGTGGATCAATTACCTCGGCAACGAGGACTTTTTCGGCCTGATTTCCAATACGGCCGGAGGTTATAATTTCTATAAGGATGCCAAGTTCCGCCGCATCACCCGCTACCGCTATAATGGTGTACCGATGGATAATGGCGGCCGGTATTTCTATATCAACGATAATGGAACGGTATGGAACCCGGGTTGGAAGCCGTGTAAGACGCCACTTGACTTTTATGAGTGCCGTCATGGTATGAATTATACCCGCATCACGGGAGCAAAAGATGGCATCGAAGCATCGGTTCTGTTCTTTGTACCGCTCAAAACCTGGGCAGAGGTACAAAAGATTACCCTCAAGAATACGACCAATGCTCCCAAAACCATCAAACTCTTCAGCTTTGCAGAGTGGTGCCTCTGGAATGCAGCTACTGATATGGAGAATTTCCAGCGTAACTGGTCAACGGGCGAAGTGGAGATTGATGGCTCTGTGATTTATCATAAGACCGAATACAAAGAGCGCCGAAACCACTATGCATATTATGCCGTTACGAATGCGAAGATCGATGGGTATGATACGGATCGCGAATCGTTTGTAGGTCTATACAATGAGTTTGCTAATCCACAATGCGTGATGGCAGGTAAGCCGGCCAACAGTCTGGCTCACGGATGGAGCCCTATTGCATCGCATTATATCGAACTGACTCTTGCTCCGGGTGAGTCCAAAGATTATATTTTCCTCCTCGGCTACGTAGAGAATGCGCAAGAGGAGAAGTTCTGCACAGAGGATCTGGCGCGTAAGCAGCGTGGCGAACTCATCACTTCGCAGGCGTCTGACGTTACGTTTGTCAATAAGAAGAAAGCACAAGAATGCATTGCCCGTTTCGCTACGGTAGAGGCTGTGGATGCTGCATTTGAGGAGCTCAAGCTGATGTGGGACAACCTGCTCGATAAGTTTGTGCTTACGAGTGCTGATGAACGTTTGAACCGCATGGTGAATATCTGGAATCAGTATCAGTGTATGATCACCTTCAACTTCTCTCGTTCGGCTTCGTTCTTTGAGAGTGGTGTAGGCCGAGGTATGGGTTTCCGCGATTCGAACCAAGACCTTGTTGGTTTCGTGCATCAGGTGCCCGAACGCGCTCGCGAGCGTATTATTGATATTGCCTCTACGCAGTTCCCCGATGGTGGTTGCTACCATCAGTATCAGCCGCTCACCAAGCGTGGAAACAACGATATCGGTGGTGGTTTCAACGACGATCCAATGTGGCTCATCTTCGGTACGGTAGCTTACGTGAAGGAGACAGGCGACTACTCCATCCTCAGCGAGATGGTACCTTGGGATAATCAACCTGGTACGGAAGTGACGCTTATGGAGCACCTCCGCATTTCGTTTAATCACGTGATAGAAAACCTCGGCCCTCATAAGCTTCCGCTGATTGGACGTGCCGACTGGAACGACTGCTTGAACCTCAACTGTTTCTCTTGGGATCCCAATGAGAGTTTCCAAACGACCGAAAACAATTCGGAAGGTTCAAAGGCTGAATCGCTCATGATTGCCGGTCAGTTCGTAATGATGGGCAAGCAGTATGTAGAACTCTGCCATGCTGTAGGCGCTACCGATGAGGCTGCTCGCGCGCAGAAGCATATCGATGCCATGGTTGAGGCTGTGAAGAAAGATGGTTGGGATGGCGAATGGTTCCTTCGTGCGTATGACTTTTATGGCAATAAGATTGGCTCGAATGAGTGTGAAGAAGGTAAGATTTTCATTGAGAGCCAAGGCTTCTGCACGATGGCCGGTATCGGATTGGAAGAAGGTCTTGTAGATAAAGCCCTTGACTCCTGCAAGAAATACCTCGATTGCGAACACGGTATGGTGCTCAATAATCCCGCATATACCGTTTATCATGTAGAGATGGGCGAAATCAGTTCGTATCCAGCTGGTTATAAGGAGAATGCAGGAATTTTCTGCCATAACAACCCATGGGTGATTATTGGTGAAACGGTTGCCGGAAGAGGCAACGATGCTTGGGAGCATTACACCAAGATTTGTCCGGCTTGGATTAACGATCAGGAACTGCATAAGGTAGAACCTTATGTATATTGCCAAATGGTAGCCGGTAAAGATGCAGCTAAACCTGGTGAGGGTAAAAACAGTTGGCTTACTGGTACGGCTGCTTGGAACTGGTACACCATCACGCAGTTCATTCTCGGTATTAAGCCTACGTTTGATGGCATTGAGATTGATCCGTGTATCCCCTCGGATATGAAAGAGTATCGTGTGAAGCGCGTACTCCGAGGGGCCGAATACGATATTACCATTAAAAACCCCAATGGCGTGCAGAAAGGTGTGAAGACCGTTACTGTCAATGGCAAGCTGATTGACGGAAATATCATTCAAGCTTCTGAAGGCAAGCACATTGTAGAAGTTGTAATGGGCTGAAAATAATTGTACAGAATCCTATATTCGCTACCACTCCATGTTTTTCTTACCCATGGAAAAGCATGGAGCGGCAGTCTTAAAAATTAAATCTTTCATGAAAAAGCTCTCAGTAATACTCGCTTGTTCATTGGTCATGATGGCCGGATGCAAGCCCAAAGACAATCCGATCAAGCTCAATCAGGTAGGTTTTTATCCCCAAGCAGAAAAGACTGCTTCAATAGAAGACGATGCTCGCACGAACGAAGCCGCCCTTCTTACGATGGACGGCAAGGTGGTATGGGAGGGCAAGGCTGTACGCGAAGCCGTATCCCCTTGGTCAGGCAAAACGCGCCATATCATCGATTTCTCTGAAGTTACCGAACCGGGCGAATACCTTCTTCGCGTAGGCGAATCGGTTCGCAAGGTGTATATTCGTAATCATGCTTTGGCTGAAGTGGCTCAAGCAGGTATGAAAGCGTATTATCTCCAGCGTTGCGGTTGCCCGATTGAAGAGCAATATGCAGGCGAGTATGCACGTGAAGCTGCTCATTTTGATACCTGCGTAATGGTGCATCCTTCTGCCGCTTCGGAGAGCCGTCCGGCTGGTTACGTGTTTGCTTCACCCTATGGATGGTATGATGCGGGTGATTACAATAAGTATATCATAAATTCCGGTTTTACCATTGGTATGCTCCTTTTGGGTTATGAGGCTGACTATATGTATTACGGTGCGATGGCGCTCAACATTCCTGAGAGTGGCAACGATGTACCGGATATTCTCGATGAGATTGCCTATAATCTCCGCTGGATGCAGACAATGCAAGATCCGGAAGATGGTGGTGTATATCATAAGTTGACCACACCCAATTTCGAGGGTTTCGTGATGCCGATAGATTGCCATCAGCAGCGTTATGCAGTACAGAAGAGTGCTCCTGCGGCTCTTGATTTTGCAGCAACGCTCGCCATGGCAGCTCGCGTGTATAAGGCCTATCCGGAATACGCAACTGAGGCTGAGAATATGCTTCGTCAGGCAGAAAGAGCGTATGCTTGGGCCGTTCGCAACCCCAATGTGCTTTATGATCAGGAGGGCAATAATTCCAAATATGAGCCCCAGATTTCTACGGGAATGTATAATGATTCCACCTCATGGGATGAGTTCTTCTGGGCATCTACTGAGCTCTATATCACAACCGGTCAGCAGAGCTATTTGGAGCAAGCTAAGGCGTTTATGCCTAAGCGATTCCGTCTGCCTACTTGGGGGGATATCGAATGGTTGGGCGCTTACGAATGGCTGCAATATGCAAGCTTTACTGACGATGTCAACGCCCAAGAGTTCGTAGAAAAACTTCGGCCGATGCTTTTCACCTATCTTGACGATCAATTAGGCAAGGTCAGCACATCCTGTTATCAGATGCCGTATGGCAACGACCCCACTGACTTCTGCTGGGGTGGCAATGCAGAGATATGTTGCGGTCGTGGCATTGCGATGCTCTATGGATATCGCTTGAGTGGCGACCCGCGTTACCTTACAGGTGCGCTTCAGACGGCCAATTATATCCTTGGTCAAAATGCAACAGGTTACTGCTTCGTCACTGGATTGGGGCAGAAGCAGGTGATGCATCCTCACCAGCGTATCTCTTCAGCTGATGGAATAGATGCACCCCTCCCGGGCTTTCTTGCTGGTGGACCTAACCCCGGTCAGCACGACAAGGAGTCGCTCGGAGCGTACAAATATGAGTCGGACTTCCCTGATGAGTCCTATTTGGATGTGGAACCGAGTTACGCATCCAATGAGATTGCTATCAATTGGAACGCATATCTGGTTCACCTTATGGCGGGCGTAGATGCAGCATTTTGATATTTTATCGTAATTCTTTTAGGTGGGTTCTAAAAATTAGCTTTGTTAGATTTTGGATTTATTTTCGAGGAAAAATTGGAAGTAAAAGAGGGAGCGTAGCGAGCTACGTGACTGATTTTACTTACGATTTGGGCCGATAAGAAACCAAAAGATGACAAATAATGCATTTTTGTTACCCACAATAGTGAATAGTTTTTCTTAAGTGGGAATTTTTAGAACCCACCTTTAAAATAACGTACGTATGCGTAAGCTTTTTTTTGCAACTGCAGCCGTAGCGCTACTGCTCTCGGCTTGCAAACAACAACCAGCTCCTCTCAGTCCTGCAGAGGCATTGATTCTGCGACTTGACAGTCTGCAACATGGTCCCATTATGTATGGCCATCAAGACGACCCATTTTATGGCGTAAGTTGGCAATGGGAGAAAGATCGTTCGGATACCTACGAATTGGTAGGCGATTATCCGGCAGTTATGGGTTTTGATTTGGGCGGATTGGAAGAACATCATTGCAAAAACCTCGATTCTGTTCCTTTCAGTTGGATTCGCGAAGAGGCTATTCGTCATGCAGAGCGAGGGGGAATCATCACCTTCAGTTGGCATCCGCGTAACCCACGAACAGGCGGAAACGCTTGGGATGTAACGGATTCAACAGTGGTAAGGAATATCCTGGAGAATGGCGAACAATACGAACTGTTTCAAGGTTGGCTTGCTGATGTAGCTGCATTTTTGAAGACGCTGACCTTTGACGATGGCAGTCCTGTTCCGTTTATTTTCCGTCCTTGGCATGAATACAATGGTTCTTGGTTCTGGTGGGGACAAAAACTGTGCTCCGATGAGGAGTATATAGCTCTATGGAAACTTACGCGTGACTATATCAATAATGAGCTTCCCGGTAGCGTTGTTTGGTCCTGCTCCCCCAATCTTCAGGGCGGATGGACAGAAGAAGCGCTCTTGGCTCGTTGGCCCGAAGGAGTAGATATTGTAGGCGAAGACTGCTATCAGTGGGGCACAGAAGAAGACTTTGTTCGTCAAGCTACCGATGATATCCGTTTCCTCTCGGCTTTCGCTCGCGAAAGAGGGATGCTCTTCGCTATTACTGAGTGTGGTATGCAGAATTCTCCGGTTGCTGATTGGTGGAGCCGCGTGTTCTTACCTTGTACCGAAGGCAGTAATGCGCTCTATTTCCTTCCTTGGCGCAATTGGCATGTTGACCACTTTGGAGTAGCTAAAGAGACGACTACGGCTGAAGACTTTAAGGCGCTTGCGGAATCGGATGCGATTCGCATGCTCAATGATATTCAATAAGGATACATGGGGTACTATGAGTGGTACTTTTTTGACTGCTCATAGTATTTTCATTTCGGCTTAGTCCTTTAGATTTGCAAATGTAAAAAAAATGCAGTATCTTTGCACCGGATTTTTAAATCGATAGTTATGAAACCTTTTAAGTTTGTTCCGTATCTGAAGACCACTATTTGGGGCGGAGAGCAGATTGCCCCCTTTAAGGGCATCTCCACTGAGTTGCAGCATATTGGTGAGAGCTGGGAAATCAGCGGTGTGGCGGGATTTGAATCCCTGACTGCTGACCGTGGCTTAACCGATGATGCAGACCTTGGTAAGCACCTTCCTCAGCTGATTGAGGAGTATAAAGGTGAGCTCGTTGGCAATAGGATATATGAGCAGTATGGCTCCACGTTTCCTTTGCTGATTAAACTTATTGACTCCTCCCAAAATCTTTCCGTACAGGTTCATCCTGATGATAAGCTCGCTAAAGAGCGGCATGGATGCCATGGTAAGACAGAGATGTGGTACGTAATGAAAACGGAACCGGGAAGCAAGATTTTTACGGGACTGAGCAAACAAATTACTCCGGACGATTATGAGCGCTTGGCTACTGCACCTGTAGAAAACGGCCATTCGCCTATGGAGGACATCCTTGCCAGTTATGAGTCACATCCCGGTGACTTGTTTTTCCTTCCTGCTGGCAGATTGCATGCTATTGGAGCCGGAAATTTCCTTGCGGAGATACAGCAAACATCGGATATCACATATCGGGTGTATGATTATGGTAGGTTGGATGCCAACGGCAAGCCCAGAGAACTGCATATCGAGCAGGCGAAGGATGCTATTGATTATCGCGTCTATTCCGATTATCGCAGTGCGTATGATGCTGCAAGTTCGAATGCAGAACTCGTTTCCTGCCCGTATTTCCGTGTGAACCGTATCATCACTGAAGATGCTATTGATATCGACTTGCATACCGATGCGTTTGTAGTAGTCATGTGCCTCTCTGGCGATGCTATTGTCAACGACGTTCATGTACGTCAAGGCGAAACCATACTCGTTCCTGCATGCGATAATATCTTGCATATCTCTGGACAGGCTACATTCCTAACGGCTACAATGTAAAAACGTATAGATTCACTATTTCCATCTAAAACAAACACCCATTATTATGACTTTCGAAGAAAGAAAACAGCAGGTAGAAGCTCGCCATGAAGCTTACCTCGCCCTCAAGAATACCCCAATTGAAGACAACGGTATTTTCTGCCGCTGGCAAAATCCTATTATTACTGCTGAAACGATTCCTCTCATTTGGCGCTATGACTATAATCCTGAGACCAATCCGTTTTTCATGGAGCGTCTTGGCGTAAATGCTGCGCTTAACTCAGGAGCAATTAAGTTGGGTGATAAATACGTGCTGGTAGTGCGTGTAGAGGGCGACGATAGAAAGTCGTTCTTTGCTGTGGCCGAGTCACCCAATGGCGTGGATAATTTCCGTTTTTGGAATCATCCCATTACTCTGCCAGAAGCTCCGGAAGGCAGTTGTGTTGCCGGATTGGATGCACCGGCTACGAATGTGTATGATATGCGACTTACCCGTCATGAAGACGGCTGGATTTACGGTCTTTTCTGCGTAGAGCGTCATGACGACTCCAAGCCTAACGACCTCTCGGCAGCTACTGCTACTTGCGGTATTGCTCGTACCAAAGATTTGATTCACTGGGATCGTTTGCCGGACTTGAAGAGCCGTTCGCAGCAGCGCAACGTAGTGCTCCATCCTGAGTTCGTAAATGGCAAATATGCGCTTTACACCCGTCCGCAAGATGGCTTTATTGATGCTGGTAGCGGTGGCGGTATCGGATGGGCATTGGTAGATGATATGACCAATGCCGTGGTTACGGAAGAGCGGATTATCAATGCGCGCCATTATCATACGATTATGGAGGTGAAGAATGGCGAGGGCCCGCATCCTATCAAGACGCCGGAAGGGTGGTTGCATCTGGCTCATGGCGTTCGCGGTTGTGCTTCCGGACTTCGCTATGTGCTCTATATGTACATGACGGCTCTCGATGATCCTACACGCGTTATTGCGCAACCCGGAGGAGCTTTTATGGTGCCCGAAGGAGGCGAGTACATCGGTGACGTGATGAACGTGCTCTTCACCAATGGTTGGATTTGCGATGGTGACAACACCAACGGTGCTTCGATGCACCAAATGGAAGATAAGGTATTCATCTACTATGCATCGTCAGACACCCGTATGCATGTGGCTACTTCTACTATAGCTCAACTCGTGGATTATTGCAAGAACACGCCCGCTGATGGTCTCCGCACGGGATTGAGTGTAGCTGCACGCAACAAGCTCATTGACAGCAATTTGGCTTATTTACAGAAGAAATGAATCCGACAATCAAGCAAATAAAAGCAGAAATGCAGGATGTTGTAGAAAACAATATCCTGCGTTTTTGGCTCGATAAGATGCAGGACCATGAGCGCGGAGGTTTTTATGGTCGCATGACGGGTGAGGGTGAGATTTGTCCTGAAGCAGAAAAAGGATGCATTCTCAACGCTCGTATTCTATGGTCGTTTTCGGCAGCTTATCGCGTACTTCATCATCCCGAATACCTTGCAGCGGCTACCCGCGCCAAAGACTATATTCTTACGCATTTCATTGACCCCGAATACGGAGGTGCTTATTGGAGTCTTGACTGCGATGGCAACCCGCTCGACACCAAGAAGCAGTTCTATGCTATCGGTTTCGTTATCTATGGTTTGAGTGAGTATGCACGTTCAACGGGCGACAAGGAGGCGTTTGAACGCGCTATGGACCTATATTATTGCATAGAGGAACATAGTTTAGATACGCAATTTGGGGGGTATATAGAAGCTGCTACGCGCGATTGGCAACCGATTGCCGACATGCGCCTTTCGGACTTCGATGCGAACTACCCAAAGAGCCAAAACACCCATCTGCATATTATCGAACCCTATACCAACCTCTTCCGGTTGATGCAAGAGCGCCCGGAATTGACCACTCCTGAAGAGAAGAGCAAGGTTGAGCAGTCGCTCCGCAATTTGATAACGATTTTTACGGATCGTATCCTTAATGCCAGCACCTACCATCTGGATCTCTTCTTCGAGATGGATTGGACGCGTGGGGCAGGGTGGTTAGAATCCTACGGACACGATATTGAATGTTCCTGGCTCATGCACGAGGCTGCACTTGTCCTTGGTGACCAAGAGGTGCTTCGTAAGGTCGAACCCATTGTGCAGAAAGTGGCAGTGGCCAGCGAGAAAGGACTGAATGCCGATGGTTCAATGACGCATGAGGCTAACCTTGATACCGGTCATGTAGATGCTGACCGCCATTGGTGGGTGCAAGCCGAAGCCGTGGTTGGATTCATGAATATCTATCAGCATTTTGATGACGAAGCGGCACTCGAGAAAGCACTCCGATGCTGGACTTATATCAAGGAGAATCTGATTGATTACGAATTGGGCGAGTGGTATTGGAGTCGCGACCCCGAGAGGCATATCAATAAGAAAGACGATCATGCAGGCTTTTGGAAATGTCCATATCATAATAGCCGTATGTGTCTCGAAATCATTGAGCGACCGTTTGCTTAACGCTAATCTTTTGATTCTCACTTAAATCGAGTATTCATTTATTTCATAATATCATGGCTTCACTTAAAGAAAAAATTGGCTATGCCCTTGGCGATGCGGCTTCCGGTGGTATCACTTGGAAGATTATGTCTATCGCTTTTCCGCTGTATTTCACCAATGTGTTTGGTCTTACGTTTGCAGATGCTGCAGCACTGATGCTTATTGCTCGTCTGTTTGACGTAGTCACTGACCCTATTATGGGCAGTTTGGCTGACCGCACCCAATCTCGCTTTGGAACCTACCGTCCGTGGCTCATCTTCGGGGCTGTTCCCTTTGGACTCATCTTCGCGCTCCTGCTCTATACGCCTGAGATTACCGGAGAAAACGCTTATCTTCTCAAGCGCATATACGTCTATTTGTTCTATCTCCTTATGATGGTGATGTACACTGCTGTCAACGTGCCTTATGGCTCGCTGCTCGGTGTGATGACGGAAGACGACAATGAGAAGAATCAGTTCTCTGCTTTTCGTATGGTGGGGGCTTACGCGATGGGGTTCATCACGTTGCTCTCTTTCCCTTATTTGCAAAAGATGGTAGGGGGTAGCGAACAGCATCAGTATGCCGTGTTAGGTGCTGGATTTGGTATTCTTGCAGCCGCTATGACGCTTGCTTGCGGATTGTTGACCAAAGAACGAATCAAACCCAAACGAGCTGAGAAATTCAGTTTCAAGCAGTATGGCGACCTCTTCCGCAATAAGCCGTGGGTATATATGACCCTTACAGCAATCTGTACGAATTTCTTCAACGGATTCCGTTATGCAGCTGCAGGTTATATGATTACCTACTGCCTTGGAGGCGATATTACTGTTGGCCGACTGATTATCAACTACACCGTCTTTATGGCCTTTGGGGAGGTTACTTGCATGATTTTCGGAGCTATCTCGCCTGCCTTTACCAAATGGGTCGGTTCCAAGCGTAAAGCGTTTATCTGGTCGGCCGTTATCTGTGCGCTCACTTCAGTACTTTATTTCTTCCTGCCGATGGATGCTCATTATATCTGGTTGCTCGTAGGCGTATCAATGCTCACCTCGGTTGGTGCAGGTCTGTACTCGCCACTCCTATGGTCGATGTATGCTGACGTAGCTGACTATGCGACCGAGAAAAACGGTACGTCTTCTACCGGCTTGATTTTCTCTTCTGGTACCATGGCACAAAAACTCGGAGGCGCTATCTCCGGTTCGCTCATTGCCTTGCTCCTCGGCATCGCTGGACTCGTTTCTTCTACCGATATGACTACAGGTGAAACGATTGTAACCATTACTAACGAGGAGTCGGTTAAAACGATGGTATGGGCTCTCTTCTCCCTCTTCCCTGCTGTCATTGCCGCTATTATGGGCCTGCTTGCTTGGGCTTATCCGATTAAGAAATAATGTTTTTCTTCTAATACCTTTCATTATGAAAAAGTATATTATTGCAGCATGTATGCTCTTGGCAGTTTGCGCAGCTTCTGCCACTATTCATCTCCCGGAGATTCTTTCCGACCACATGGTACTGCAGCAGCAGACTGCCGTCAAACTGTGGGGTACTGCTCAGGCAGGTAACACGATTGATGTGATTGCCTCATGGGGCAAACAAGCCACTACTTTGGTGGATGAGAAAGGCAAATGGGAACTCACTATCGAGACTCCTGCCGCTACTTATACGCCACAGTCGCTTACGTTTATTGAGACGCCTAAGAAGCGCGAATATTATGCTCCCGATCCAGTTCGCTTGAGCGATATCCTTATCGGAGAGGTTTGGCTCGGCAGCGGCCAGTCGAATATGGAGATGCCGCTTATGGGCTTCTGGCAATGCCCTATCCAAAACGCACAAGAGGTGATAGCTACGGCCTCTGAGCATAAGGGACATATCCGCTATTGCACGATAGAGCGTCGTACGTCTTTCAAACCCGTAGATGAAGCCTATGGTCAGTGGAAAGAATGCGATGTATTCAATGCTCCCTTTTTTGGCGCTACGGCCTATTTCTTTGCGGAGATGCTCGAACGTGTGCTGCAAGTGCCCGTAGGTATCATCAACTGCTCATGGGGCGGAACCAGAGTAGAGGCTTGGATGCCTCGCGAAATCCTCTCTACGTATAAGGATTTGGATATCTCAGAGGAAGGAATCATGTCGATAGAGACGGAATGGATGCGTCCGCTACTCATGTATAATGCCATGCTCTATCCTATTCATAACTATACGATTAAAGGTTTTCTCTGGTATCAAGGTTGCTCCTCTATCGACCTGGGGGCTGAGTATGCCTATCGTCAGGCAGCTATGGTTTCTCATTGGCGCGAACTCTGGGGAAACAATGACCTGCCGTTTTATTTTGTAGAGATTGCACCGTTCCGCCATGGTGATGCTGATGCTACTTGGGCTGCTGTTCTCCGTGAAGCACAGTGGGCTACGACGAACCTTATACCCCATTGCGCTGGCGTTGGAACCAACGACCTTGTGAAGTCGTATGAGATCGACAACGTACACCCTGCCAACAAGCAGGATATCGGTAAACGACTCGCTTATTTGGCACTCAACCACGACTACCACTTCACCTCCATCAAATCCGATGCTCCCCAACTCAGCCGTTATGAGATTGTAGGCAATGAGGTTCGTTGCTGGTTTACGAATGCCGAAGATGGTTTCAGCCGTTGGGCAGAAGTAGAAGGCTTTGAGATTATCGACGAAAAAGGCAATGCCCATAAGGCGACCATCCGACCCGTGAAAGATGAAGCCAATGCTGTAGCGGTTTATGCAGAAGGAGTGGAGCATCCACAAGCTGCACGTTATTGCTTCCGCAATTTCCTTCTCGGCAATCTCGCCAACATGCGCAATATCCCGATTGTTCCATTCCGAACGGATAAATAATGAAACGTCTTTTTTATATTCTATTGGGCGTATTGATGCTTCTCTCAAGTTGTAAGGAAGCACCTGAATATGCTCGATTTACAGATGATACCTACTATGTAGGTACGAATTTCTGGTATGGCGCCATCCTTGCCTCTCAGGGGCAGGGAGGCGACCGCCAACGTCTGAGTCGTGAGCTCGATCAACTTCAATCTATAGGCGTCAATAACCTCCGTGTATTGGTGGGTTCAGATGGACTCCCAGGTGTGATGGCCAAAGTGGAGCCTACGCTTCAGCTTGAGCCGGGAGTATATAACGATACCATCCTCGATGGCTTGGATTACCTCATGGCTGAACTCGAAAAAAGGCATATGTATGCGGTTCTTTTCCTCAATAACTCTTGGGAGTGGTCAGGAGGCTATTCACAATACCTCAGTTGGGCAAAGAACACCCATTGGCCGACCCCACAAGAGGTAGGTTATCCTGCATATATGGCCAGCTGTGCGGAGTGGTCGCGTTGCGCAGAAGCACAAGCGCTGTTTGAGGATCATGTACGATTCATTGTAAGCCGAACCAACCGCTATACCGGTCGTCCTTATTCCGAAGACCCCGCTATCTTCTCTTGGCAGATTGGTAATGAACCTCGCGCTTTTTCGGATGAAGTCAAACCCCTCTTTGCAGAGTGGATTCATCGTACGTCCCAGCTCATCCGCAGCATTGACCCCAACCATATGATCAGTACGGGTTCAGAGGGAATATGGGGATGCGAGGGTGATCCCGAACTCTGCCAACTCATCCACTCTTATCCCGAGATTGATTATATCACTTGCCATATCTGGCCGTTCAATTGGGGGTGGCTCAATAATGAAGATATGGCAGGAAGTATGGATGAGGCAATTAAAAAATCCAACGACTATATCCAGCAGCATCTTACTATTGCTCAAACGCTTAAAAAGCCCGTTGTAATCGAGGAATTTGGGTTCCCGAGAGATATCGCTACTTGGGCCGATGGCACTTGCCGGATGCTTACGCCTACCACTTGCCGCAATCAGTATTATCAGTCCGTCTTCGAGGCGATAAAGCAGTCTAAAGACACCCTCGGTTGGCTCCGCGGTTGCAATTTCTGGGCATGGGGTGGCGAGGCTGTTCCGATGCATCAGCAATGGCTCCCTGGCGATCCTTACACGGGTGATCCCGCGCAAGAAGACCAAGGGCTCAACTCCGTCTTCCTCTCCGACACGGCTACCATCACCCTCATCCGTCAAACCAACCTACAACTGCAATAATTTCCTCTCATCGCACCCATGAAACATATTCATCTACTCATTGTACTCTGTTGCTGCTCGCTCTTGTCTGTAGCTTCTCCGCGCGTGTATCTCTCCGATAACTGGCATTTCCATCTTGGGCATGCTGCTGATCCGGTTCGCGACTTTGGTTGCGGTACGGAATATTTCAATTTTCTGACGAAATGCAACAGCATCCACAATCAGGGGCCTTATTCGCTGAAGTTTCAAGAAGACAGTACATGGCAGATTGTTAAGGTGCCCCATGATTGGGCACCCGCTCTGCCGTTTTCTCCCGAGGCCAGCCATTCGCATGGTTACCACGCTATCGGTTGGAAATATCCGGAGAACAGCGTAGGTTGGTATAGGCGTTGGTTCACGGCCGACAGCTTGATGCTTGCAGGCCCTACTCGCATCGTGTTGGATGGCGTCTTTAGGGATGCTCGCGTATGGGTAAACGGTTTCTATTTGGGTAGAGAAGAGAGCGGTTATACCCGCCACATATATGATATCACTGATTATCTCAACCCCGGCGACGAGAACTTGATTTGCGTACGCGCAGATGCCAGCTTGGAAGAGGGGTGGTTTTATGAAGGTGCGGGTATCTACCGCAAGGTATGGATAGAGTGGGGCGAAATGCAGCAACCGCAAACCTCACCGATGACTGCCCGCTATTCGTGGTCCAAAAACGAAGGTTTCCTCGTGGATGGCAAGAAGGTGGAACTCCGCGGAGTGAACCTTCATCAGGATCATGCTGGGGTAGGGGCTGCTATTCCGAAAGGACTATGGGAATACCGCCTTAGGAAAATGCAGGCCCTGGGCGTAAATGCCATCCGCTGCTCGCATAATCCCATTTCAGAAGATTTCCTCGATCTCTGCGACAGCCTCGGGTTATACGTGATTGCTGAAACGCGTTTGCTTGGCAGCAATGATTACGAACGCCATGTATTGGAGCAGATGATTCGCAGAGACATGCACCATTCGTCGATTATCCTCTGGAGCGTTGGTAATGAGGAATGGGGCGTAGAGTGGACCGACAAAGGCGAAAAGATTGCTCGCCGAATGACCAGTTGGGTGCACGAACTCGATCCCTCGCGGCCTTCTACCTGCGCCACTTCGTCGGGCCCGAATATCGTCAGAGGTGTAGATGTGGCGGGGTATAATTATATCATGCAAAACGATGTGGATGGCGAGCGGCAGCGTTTTCCTGACCGCATCGCTTATGGCTCTGAAGAAACGACGGGTTGCGGCACGCGTGGCGTTTATTTCACCGATGCTGCGGCCGGACACATGGCGGCCATCAACCGCACCGACTCTACTTATCCCAACCTGATTGAGAGAGGTTGGAAATTCTATTTCGAACGTCCGTGGCTCGCCGGACTCTTCTATTGGACGGGCTTTGATTATATGGGCGAACCCAATCCGCTCACCTATCCTGCTGTAGGTAGCGAATTCGGCATTCTTGATGCCTGTGGTTTTCCTAAAGATGAGGCCTATTATCTTCAATCGTGGTGGACGGATACCCCTACACTGCATATCCTTCCGCATTGGAATTTAGCGGGCCATGAAGGCGACTCCATTGACGTATGGGTATATTCGAATCAGGAAACGATTGAGCTTTTCGTAAATGGTCGTTCACTCGGAAAGCAGACGATGCCGCTCAACGGACATCTGTCGTGGCGCACGGTGTATCGCCCTGGTCAACTGAAGGCGGTAGCGTATAAAAATGGCAGACGTACACTTACGCAAACCGTATATACCTCCGGTCCAGCTACCCAAGTGCAAGTTGAGCAATCCGAGTATGAAGATATTACCATCCTCGATATTACGTTGCTCGACAAGAAAAATCATTTTGCCGCTACGGCTTGCGATTCGCTGCTCTTCTGTTTTGAAGGTGAGGGCGAGATTCTCGGTTGCGGCAATGGCGACCCCGCTTGCCATCTTACGGCCGACCAATGGATAGGCAAACAGCAGGTAGTCTTTCCTGCATTCAACGGCCATGCGCAGGTGATTCTCCGCGGACCGATTACCTCCTATCAGATGAAGCTGATGCATTAACTATCTGAAAAACTGAATAGCTGGGTTCGAATAATTCGCTTTGTAAATGGAAATTTGCAGAACCCACCGATAGTATAACCAAAATTCCCAAAAATATTCATTCCCCAAAAATTAAGTTATTATGCGTAAAATCATTCTTTTATTCGCTATTTTCGCAACGGTAGTTGCTATGGCTCAAGACCCGCAACCTGTGCAAATCAACCGTGCTGACTTGCCCAAACCCGACCTCTGCAAGACGCCTCCGATGGGCTGGAGCTCATGGAATACGTTTGCTTGTGATATCAACGAAACGCTCATACGTGAGGTAGCAGAAGCGATGATAAATACGGGCTTGTATGATGCAGGTTACCGCTATGTAAATATGGACGACTGCTGGCATGGCCAACGCGATGCGGATGGCTTTATTCAACCCGACCCCGAGCGTTTCCCCAGTGGCATCCGCGCCTTGGCTGATTATGTTCATTCGCTCGGTCTCTACCTTGGTATTTATTCGGATGCCGGCTCGGAGACCTGTGGTGGCAAACCCGGTTCGCAAGGTTATGAGTATCAGGATGCGCTCCAATATGCGCGTTGGGGCATCGATTATCTGAAATACGATTGGTGCAATACGGAGAACGTCAATTCGCGTGGTGCGTATGCATTGATGGCTAAGGCACTCCGTCAGTCGGGCCGCGATATCGTGTTCTCGCTCTGCGAATGGGGCGACACGCAGGCTTACTCTTGGGCTAGAGATATTGGTCATCTCTGGCGCACTACCGGTGATGTAAACTGCTGCTTTGATTGCGAATTGGATTTTGGCGGTTGGAAATCGCTTGGTGTATTGGCTATCTTGGATAAAAACGAGCCGCTTCGTCGTTTTGCCGGCCCCGGTCATTGGAACGATCCCGATATGCTTGAGGTAGGTAATGGCATGACCGAATCCGAAGACCGTGCACATTTCACGATGTGGTGCATGATGGCCGCTCCGCTTATTTTGGGCAATGACATCCGCTCTATGACCAAGCAGACGCTCGATATCATCACCAATCGTGAGGTGATTGCCATCGATCAGGATCCGCTCGGCATCCAGGGTTTGCGTTATCGCATTGAGTCGGGTATTGAGTATTGGCTCAAGCCGCTCGAGAACGGCGATTGGGCGTTCTGCATCCTCAACCGCAACTTGGAAGAGCGCACCATCAACCTCGATTTTCGCCAGTTTAATATGCGCGATAACCTCACCAACAACACCTTCGCTTCTGCTTCGCACGTATATAAAGTGCGCAATCTCTGGACGCACAAAGATGAGGCAGCATCGGATAAAGTGCGCAAGGTGGTCATCCCGGCTCACGACGTAGTCGTATATCGTCTGTCGTATTAAGATAGAAAAATAAGAATCGTATAATAACCCATCCCAACAACCCTATCTCTGCTTATGAAAACGCGTAGATTACTCTTGCTCCTGCAGGCTTGTATGTTGCTTACGATTGCCTATGCGCAGTCTGTAATAGATATTCAGGTCAAAAAAACAATAGCCACGGTCAATCCCGACATGTATGGCATATTTTTTGAGGACATAAATTACGGTGCCGATGGCGGTTTGTATGCCGAATTGGTGAAAAACCGTTCCTTTGAGTTTCCCGACCATCTGATGGGATGGAAAACCATAGGCGAGGTGGCCGTAGTGCGTACCTCTCCCTTTGACCGTAACCCTCACGCACTCCGTATGCGGGGTGCAGCAGGGCTTGAGAACGAGGGTTTCTTCGGAATGGGTTTCCGCGCGGGCGAATCGTACCGCTTCTCGGTATGGGCGCGCGTAGTGGAAGGCACAACGGCGCGTATGCAAGTGGGGCTTACCGGCCTCGGCTGTGCTGATTGCTTGGCGCAACTCACTTTCGATTCGCCCGAGTGGAAGAAATATACGGTGGTGCTCACCGCGCCGAATACGGCTAAGGGTACGCTATCCCTGCTCCTCAGTGGTGGCGCGGTAGAAATCGATCATGTGAGCCTCTTCCCGGTGAATACATTCAATGGTCATGAAAACGGCCTTCGCCGAGACTTGGCGGAGGCGCTCAGAGATCTTCATCCCGGTGTGTTCCGTTTTCCCGGAGGCTGCATCATTGAGGGCAATACGCTCCAGACGAGGTATCAATGGAAGAACTCCGTAGGGCCGGTAGAGAATCGGCCGCTCAATGAGAATAAATGGCGCGATGCCATGGAGGGTCGTTTTTCGCCTGACTATTATCAGTCTTACGGCCTCGGATTCTACGAGTATTTCCTCCTCGCGGAGGAGATTGGTGCTGCTCCGCTGCCGGTGCTGAACTGCGGTATGGCTTGCGAGTTCGTAAATGACATCACCAAGGAAGGCGATTGGCTTGTGCCCCTCGCGGAGCTTCAGCCGTATATTGACGATGCGCTTGACTTGATTGAGTTTGCGAATGGCGACCCTGCCAAAAACAAATGGGCAGCCCTTCGCGCTGAGATGGGCCATCCTGCGCCGTTCAACCTCAAGTATCTGGCTATCGGAAACGAGCAATGGGGCGAACACGTAGCGCCCCGATTGAAACTGTTCGCTGAGCAGATTCGGAAGAAATATCCGTATATTCAGATGGTTGGCACGGCGGGAGCCTCGCCTGAAGGTGAGGAGTTTGAACGCATGTGGCGCGAAATGCGCACCCTCAAGGTGGATCTTGTAGACGAGCATTTTTATTGCACGCCCGAGTGGTGCTTGAATGCTGCAACGCGCTACGATAAGTTCCCCCGCAAGGGGCCGAAGGTGTTTGCCGGCGAATATGCTTGCCATGCGTTTGGTCTCTTCAAGTCGGAGAACGGCTTCGCATCCGCTTTGTGTGAGGCTGCTATCATGACGGGTTATGAGCGCAATGCCGATGTGGTTCGTTTGGCTACTTATGCGCCCCTCTTCGCGCATGTGGAGGGCTGGCAATGGCGTCCTGACCTGATTTGGTTTGATGCGCATAACACCTATCGGACGGCTTCGTATTACGTGCAGCAACTTTT
>JALFZG010000005.1 GCA_022784645.1 Bacteroidales bacterium | reverse complement strand
ATCAATTCAAGCAAGCTTGAATCATGCTGCCCCTCGACTTGCATGTGTTAGGCCTGTCGCTAGCGTTCATCCTGAGCCAGGATCAAACTCTTCGTTGTTATATCTTAATCAAAAAAATTATCTTCTCTAACTCAGAACGCTGTTTTATTGGTGTACTTAAGAATGACTGGGAACTTAGAAAATTAACTCTTCGTTAATTTACCCATAAATCTTGTACTACATCTTGTTTGCTCAATCTTTCAAAGAAATCTCTAAATAGAGCGACTGCCACTGCAGTCAGGCTTCCGTTTCAATCAGCAAATGTGCGTTCTTGAGCGAAAGCGGGTGCAAAATTACTGCTTTTTTTTGAACTGACCAAATAATTTTCGCATTTTTTTTAAGAAAAATCGAATTTTATTCATAAGTAACTGATTTTCAATAAAAGCATTTTAACAATGCAATCTATGGATTACATTTTTAACCAGCTAAAGGATGGCAAAATCGGCAAAAACGCATATTTACACATTAAATATATACGCGCGTGCGAGAAAGAGCGAGGAGGATAACGGCGGAAAAGAAGGGAAGCGCTCAAGAAAGGCGGCAAACGGTATGCTACGGCCGCCTTGGAACTACTAATAGGAGGGAGCGTGCACGCTCTGCCTCCACGCATCTAGCTTACATTTAGCTTTCACCTAGCTTGCAAACAAGCTAGATACAAGCTAGATACAAGCTAGATACAAGCTAGATACAAGCTAGATGAACGGATAATGCGTGGACGATGATAAGGCGATGAGAGGAGGATGAACGGACGATGAATGGAGATACATAGGAGGGAAAAGAAGAGGGACAGAGGAGGGAAAAAGGAGAAAAGAGGAAGGAGAATCGAAAGGTAGCGATATTGCGGGAGATTGGGAAATATTCATAAAAATTAAGAAAAAACAGCAAATAGTTGCGTAATTCAAAAAAAAATATTACCTTTGTCGCCAAATTTGTAAGTTGACAGTATTATGGACTCAAATAAGGACAACAAACGCCTCTCTTTCAAGGAGCGCATCCGCCATGCAGAACGCAAGAGTTGGATAGCGGCTGGGAGTTGGGGACTCCTATATATATTATTTATAGTGTGGGTAAGTTGGGGACATTGGCAGAGCCTGTGTTGGTTGCTGCTATTGCCTGTGATTGGGGATATGTTTATCACCCAATATATCCCTTGGACTTGGTGGAAAAAGATCAAGAATCCGGTGTTATACACGATTATGAGTTGGGTTGATGCGATTGTGTTTGCACTCGTAGCCGTGTATTTCATCAATCTGTATCTTTTTCAGAACTATCAGATTCCTTCAAGCAGCTTGGAAAAGAGTTTGCGTGTGGGCGATTTCTTGTATGTCAGCAAGGCGGGATATGGTCCTCGCATTCCGAATACCCCACTCTCTTTCCCGCTTGTTCAACACACGTTCCCCGCTTGGTTAGGTGGGGGAAAAAGCTATATCGAGAACCCGCATTGGGATTACCGCCGATTGCCCGGATACGATACGCCCGAGAAAGGCGATATCATCGTATTTAACTTCCCTGCCGGAGATACGGTTTGCACAAACATGCCCAATCCGGACTATTACACGCTCCGGTATTATTATGGCGAAAAAGCGCTTAAGGCCAATAAGAAAGTGTTTGGCGATATCGTTGTTCGACCGGTAGATAGACGGGAGAATTACGTAAAACGCTGTGTAGGTACCCCTGGCGATACGCTTCAAATTATTGATAATCAGATATATATCAATGGTCAAATTTTGGAAGACCATGAGGGCGTACAATATTGCTACTACGTACAGACAGATGGCAGTTTGATTACGAAAGAGTATGCGCAAAAATTGGGCATTTCCAAAGTGGATTATGCTATTCTCAATTCGCAGACTCGAGAAGGTTACGAAGTGATTGTCAGCCTGGGGCTTGACCCGAAGAAACCGGTATATCATTTCCCGCTGACGAAGGAGATGAAGAGCAAATTAGAGGGCAACGCTATTGTTGATACGATTGTGATTGAGCCGGCTCGCAGAGGGGAGGTTGTTTATCCGCTGAATGCCTCATTCCAACTGGAGCACGGTTGGACGCGCGACAACTACGGCCCAATCTATTTGCCAAAGAAAGGCGATACGATTCTTCTGACTGAAGAAAACTACCCCATTTACAGCCGCTGCATCCAAGCATACGAGCAATCGGATGCACAGATTGGCGACACGTACACCTTCAAGATGGATTATTATTGGATGATGGGCGATAACCGCCACATGTCTGCCGACAGCCGCTATTGGGGCTTCGTACCGGAGGATCATATAGTAGGTCAACCTCGTTTTATCTGGCTCAGTATTGAAGCCGATAAGCCGTGGGGCAAAGGCCATATTCGCTGGAATCGCATCGGCCGAGAAGCAAATCAGTAATGGTGATTCTGCCTACAACATATTGGGGGCCGGAAGCGTGGTACAGAAGGCTGCTTCAGGCGGGCGAAACGGAGGTGGAGGTGATGGAGAGTTTTGTAAAACAAACCTACCGTAACCGATGCACGATTCTCAGTCCGGATGGGCCGCTAACGCTGAGCGTACCGGTAAAAAAGGTTGAATCGAAGCAATACACGCGTGATGTAGAGATCAGTTACCAAAGCAAATGGCAGCACCAGCATTGGATGGCGATCATGAGCGCATACAAGCACACGCCCTACTTCGATTACTATCAGGAGTTTTTTCGTCCGTTTTACGAACGTGAGACGCGCTTGCTGACAGAACTGAACGAGGGCATTCATGAGGTTGTGATGCATTTATTGATGAATCATCCTCCGGAAAACGGGCTCACACGTTACCCACTCAAGCACACGAGCGATTGGTCGGGCCTCAATCTGGAAGCGTGTTGGGGCAATGGCATGAGTATCATGGATTTGCTGTTTAATTGGGGGCCGGAAGCTTTGCAGATTTTGGCGAAAAAAGAAGGTTAAAACAGCAGATATATACAACAAAAGGTAAGACACCTTATATATAATTATATACTAACTAAAACACAATATTATGTTTAAAGGACATCCTAAAGGGTTAATTCCCGCAGCGCTTGCCAACATGGGCGAGCGATTTGGCTATTACATTATGAACGCAGTATTACTGCTGTTCCTTGTTTCCAAATTCGGCTTACCTGATGGTACTGCTGGTATTATTTATTCTGTATTCTACTTTGGCATTTACGTGCTGAGCTTGGTTGGCGGTTTGATTGCCGACAAAACGCAGAATTACAACAAGACCATCCAATGGGGCTTGATTATCATGTCAATTGGCTATATCGCGCTGTCGATCCCCTTGTTCAGCCAAGTGGATGGCGACGGAAAATGGTGGGCAATCCTTATCTTCACCTGTGTAGCGTTGCTTATGATTGCATTTGGTAACGGTTTGTTTAAGGGTAACCTGCAGGCAATTGTAGGTAAGATGTATGACGAGGCAGAAGCAGAAGCAGAGAAGGAGGGTCCTGAAGCGCTGAAAGCAGCAAAAGACAAACGCGATATCGGTTTTCAGATTTTCTACATGTTCATCAATGTGGGCGGTTTGATTGCTCCCTTCGTAGCTCCTCTTCTTCGTCAATGGTGGCTTGGTAAGCACGCAATGGTTTACAACGCCAACATGCCGGAGATTTGCCATAAAATGCTGAATGGCACAGCCGATGCTGATGCTCTGACCAAGTTCTCCGAGATTCTTCCTGACTGCATCACGGAAGGCTATGTAATGACTGACCAATTGGCATTCTGCCAGGATTATATCATGGTATTTAACCAAGGTATTCACTACTCGTTTATCGCTTCGGTTGCTGCCATGCTCATTTCTTTGATTGTATTTATCTGCACGAAGAAGATGTATCCTCAGCCGGGTAAGAAAGAGAAATCAGCAGCTGCTGAATATACGGCAGAAGAGAAGCAGGCAATGGCAAAAGAAATCAAGCAGCGTATGTATGCTTTGTTCGCAGTATTGGGTATTGCTGTATTCTTCTGGCTTTCTTTCCATCAGAATGGTCAGTCGCTTTCGGTATTTGCTCGCGACTTCGTTCGTACGGACTCGATTGCACCTGAGATTTGGCAGGCATTGAACCCGTGCTTCGTGATTATCCTTACGCCTATCATCATGTTGGTATTTGGCGCAATGGCCAAACGCGGAAAGACCATCTCCACCCCGCGTAAGATTGCCATCGGTATGGCCGTAACGGCAGCTGCATACCTGTTCTTGATGGTTTACTCGATGATTAGCGGTTATCCTTCTGGCACCGAATTCCGCGCGATGAGTGCAGAAGCCATGAATGCAGCCGGTTTGGAAAAAGCCGGACCGTGGGTATTGATTGTAACCTACTTCTTCCTGACGGTAGCTGAATTGTTTATCAGCCCACTTGGATTGTCGTTTGTATCGAAAGTGGCACCTCGTCATCTCGTTGGTCTCTGCCAAGGTCTTTGGTTGGGCGCAACAGCTCTGGGCAACTTGATGATTTGGGTTGGTCCGGTGATGTATAACTTGTGGCCAATTCAGTATTGCTGGGCAGTCTTCTTCGGCATTTGCCTTGTATCGATGAGCATCATGCTCGGCATGGTTAAGTGGCTGGAAAAAGTGACACGCGACTAAAGGCATAATCATATAAGTCGTTTATAAACAACACCTTATGACAATCTCTCTCGTTCAAAATTAGAGCGAGGGAGGTTGTTGTGAATATATCATATAATTAAAAATGGAAGAAATCATTAGCTATTTCGAAAAGTTAGAAAAGCGGTTATCGGCTTTAGAATCGTCAGAAGCGAAAGAAGCAGCACAAGAAGAGTTGATTGAAGCGCTTAAGAGACGTGTGGTTGAGTTGCAAACGCTCACAACGGCATTGAGCGCCCGCAATATTCAGATTGAAAACCGTTTGTCTGCATTGGAAGCGCAAAATCAGCAGTTGCAAGCGTCTGTAGCAGAGCAGATGCAGCAGTTGACCGTATGTCCGCCTGCCGCACTGGATGAGGATTCTGACGAAATCAAACTCGATGAAGAAACGGGTATGCCTGAATTGGAAGTAGAGTTTATTGATGAACCCGAAGAGGAAACAACGGAGGTCTTCATTGAAAAGGAAATGAAAGTGGCTGATATTCCAGCCGAGAAAGAGCAAGAAATAGCTCCTCTGACGGAAGTGGCAACAGCTGCAACAGCCGAAGTTGTGGATATTGTGACAGCATCTGCCGAAGCCGAACCCGTTGTAGAAACAGCAACCCCTAAGCAAGCGGTAGAAATTCAGGAAGCAGCCCCAGCCGAGGCAATCGGCTCGTTAGTTCCGAAGGTGGAAGATATCCGTAAGGGCATTACGATGGGCGATCGTTTCCTATTTCAAAGAGAGCTCTTTGGCAACAATGGCGAGCTGATGAACAAAACGATTGACGCGTTGAATAAACTTGGTTCATTTGAAGAAGCGATGGCTTATACGAAACAAAAATTCCCGAATTGGAACAAAGAAAGCAACGCTTACGAGCTGTTTACCAACCTTTTGAAGAGACGTTGGTGAGCCTTTGTAAACATTCTCAATAGTCGCGAAATAATTAATAATCAAACAGATGCTGTATATCGTACCGACACCCGTTGGAAACTTAGAGGATATGACTTTCAGAGCCATTCGAGTGCTCAAAGAGGTGGACTTAATCCTGGCAGAAGACACGCGCACCAGTGCTGTCTTATTGCAGCATTATGAAATTCATACCCCTCTGAAGAGTCATCATAAGTTCAACGAACATGAGACTAGTGCAGATATTGTCAATCGCCTGTTGGCGGGTGCCAATATTGCGCTGATTAGTGATGCCGGTACCCCTGCCATCAGCGACCCAGGATTTTTTCTGACTCGAGCAGCAGCAGAAGCAGGTATTGAGATTCAATGTTTGCCGGGAGCAACCGCTTTCGTGCCAGCCTTGGTTGATTCGGGCTTGCCCAATAACCACTTCTATTTTGAGGGCTTTTTGCCGCAGAAAAAAGGACGAAACACGCGAATCGATCAGTTAAGCAAATTGGACAATACGTTTATCGTATATGAGAGCCCATTTCGCCTGCTGAAAACCCTTGAGCAATTTAGGGACGCATGTGGTGGCGAAAGGAAAGCAAGTGTCACGCGAGAAATCAGCAAACTGCACGAGGAGACGCTTCGCGGCTCGCTGAGCGAATTGATTGCGCATTTTACGGAAATCCCCCCAAAAGGAGAAATCGTGATCTGCATAAGTGGCCGAACGGAAGATGATTCCAACTCGAGCAGCATCGAAGTTCCCATGCAAAATGAGGAAGAAAAGCCACGAAAGAAATCGAAGTATCAACTGAAAATGGAGCGATTGGAGCATGAGTGAAATGAAATCCTTAGCCAAGGAAACGGCAATTTACGGAATCTCTTCGATATTGGGCAAGTTCCTGAATTGGATGCTTGTTCCGCTCTATACGTATGTGCTGAAGCAGTCGGCTGATTACGGCATCGTAACGAATTTGTATGCATGGACGGCTTTGCTACTCGTCATACTCACCTACGGCATGGAGACAGGCTTTTTCCGTTTTGCCAACGATGGCGAGTATCCTGCGAAAAAAGTATATAGCACTACCCTACTCTGCTTGCTGAGCACCTCTCTGTTGTTTGCCGTTTGTTGCGTTTTCTTCAGTCAGGGGATGGCCAATCTACTAGGCTATCCTGAGCATAAGGAATTTATCGCCATGCTTGGAGTGGTGGTAGCGATGGACGCATTCTCATGTATTCCATTTTCCTATTTGCGCTATAAGAAAAAGGCGCTGCATTTTGCGCTCTACAAACTGCTTTTTGTAGGGCTGAATATCTTCTTCAACTTGTTATTCCTCGTCATTTGTCCAAAGATTCAAGAATGGGAGATTATTCGCTGCTGGTATGATGCCGATTATGGCGTTGGATACGTATTTGTAGCCAATATATTGGCCACGGGCATTCAGACACTTTGTCTGCTTCCGACCATAATGGAAGCGAGAGGTGGCGGTTTTGATTTTTCACTACTCAAGAAAATGCTCTGCTACTCACTCCCTCTGCTTATTCTGGGCATTGCCGGCATCATGAATCAAACGCTCGACCGAATCATTTTCCCCTGGCTTTATAATGGTTCGGACGCCCAAGAGCAGTTAGGCATTTATGGCGCCTGCTTTAAAGTAGCAATGGTGATGATGATGTTTACGCAAGCTTTCAGATATGCTTATGAGCCTTACGTTTTTTCCAAACACAAAGACAAAAAATCAGTAGGTGCTTATGCCGATGCCATGAAATACTATATTATCTTCTCCTATCTGATTTTGATAGGGATGATAGTATATTTGGATTTACTGAAATATATTATCGCTCCCAATTATTGGGCTGGCTTGCGGGTAGTGCCGATTGTACTTTGGACGTATATTTTCCAAGGTGTATATTTCAATCTCAGTTTCTGGTATAAACTGACTGACAAGACGCAATATGGCGCTTATTTCTCGCTGTTGGGCGTTTTCATAACGGCCGCATTACAGGTTTGGTTGGTGCCCAAATACAGTTACATGGCTTCAGCAGGCGCCAATACAGTATGCTATTTCGTAATCATGCTGCTGAGCTATTTCATAGGCAGCAAACATTTGGCAGTTCCCTATGATTTAAAGTCAATTGGCGGCTATACATTGCTGACAATCGGTTTGTTGGCCCTTTTTTATGGCTGCAAAATGATAATTAGCCAAGTATGGCTACAAATGCTGATTGGAACGATCCTGATTATCGTATACTGCGCTATTTTCACGAAGAAAGACTTCCCTTTAAGCAGCCTACCCTATGTAGGAAAATTTTTCCGCTAAACAGAAGCAATTGAACATGTCTTACTCTCATAAAAACCATCAAAAAAGCGAACGAAGCATGAAAAAAATTATTGGAATGATTGCCATATTACTGATTTTTTCGGTAAGCATTTTCGCGACAAACAGCACCCTCAAGGAGCTGAAGCAGCAAAAGGAAATCATCGAGATGGAATATAAAATATTCCAGGATGAACTCCCCATGCTGAAGGAAACTCAAGAAGAAGCAAATAACCAATTAATAAAATTAGACGACCAATGCTACCAATTGAGTTTTCAACTGTTGGGAAACAACAACAAGCAAATTTTTGGCACTTCAATGCTTCTTTCGGATATTCAGAAGTTACAAAAAAAATTAGAAAAAGCATACAAATCAGAAGCAGAATTATCACGTCCAATACAAGAGGATTATCAACGGTATTTGCTACTTGAAAAGAAGCTGTCTCAAGACTCTTACCATACGATATCAGATGTTCAGACTTCTGAATCAGCAGATACTATCAGCACAGCTTTAAGCAGTTTGACACATGAAATAAGCGAGGAAGAGCAGGCTATGCGCGATAGTTGCCTGTTCTATATCAGGAAATATCTTGTCTTATTGAGTGAGTTTGACAGCCTATCGACAGACCGAGCAGAAAAGTATCAGCTAATCAACGCTTCGTTTCAAGAAACCATCTCGCTGACGGAAAGCAGATATGAATCCATGAAGATGGCTATTTTAGAGGGCGGTCAAACCTCAATAGTGGATTTATTCAGCAGCTTGCCACTCCTAATAGAAACAGCAATAAAGGAATTCTATATTTACATAGTAAGCGAAAGTAATATCACCATTTCGGAGCTACTGATTGTAATTGGAGAAATGAGTCTGATGCTCCTGATTGCTATTTTGGCAGTATGGCTTATTCTGCGAATAACCCGCAACAAAACCAATCTGTTCAAACGACTGAAGCAGAATCCAAAAATCTATGCCAACACACTGTATGTCATATTATTAGGGGTATGCCTGATTACTGATTTAGGCATATCGAATTTGCCTTATATTCAAGCAAATGGCTCTGCCTTTTTCGTATTGATTTTATTTACTGCTTTTATTCAGATTTCTCTGCTACTACGCGAAACAGGTGAGACAGCATCAGCAGCCATAAGAATGTATGTACCAAGCATCGCTTATAGCATGCTCATCGTATTCATGCGTTTCTTCGTTTTGCCCGATGCGTTAATAGAACTGCTTATTTTCCCTATTTCTTTGGGGTGCTTTATATGGCAGAGTGTAGTGATTTTCCACTATTGGAACAAGGCAAGTAATGCAGATACAACTCTTTCAGCTATCAGCTCGATTATCTTTTTAGCTATGACCATCTCATCTGCTTTGGGATATGTATTCATGGCTATGATGATCTTGTTCTGGTGGCAGGCTCAATTGATTTGCATCATTATCATAATGGCATTGAACCAAATCTTGAAAAAGAACAGATCGCGCACGGAAAATCGCAAAAAAATATACCTGAAGAAAACGTTGGGGAAAGAAGTAGAATCGACTCCCGAACACATGATTCACATTACTTGGTTAGATGACTTTTTGCGCATCACGATGATTCCGCTATTAGTGACGTTCAGCATTCCACTTTGTGCTTCGCTCGCGTTTAATTTCTTCAACGGAAACAGCTTGTTTGAAGAATACTTTTTCAAAACACTTTTTTCGATAGGCCCTGCAGATAATGTGGTGTTCAACCTTTCGTTTTACAACATTACCCTATCTGCTTGTTTATTCTATATTTTCAAATATTTGCAGCATTTCCTAATCTCTTTATTCATACAAGTTCGCACCTATCAAGAACGGAAAAAGACGGGCTTGCAGGAAGTAAATATCAAAGATATTAATGTTGCACTTGGCACAAAAATCATGTCCATTATTGTGTGGAGTGTATATATCATTGCTGTATGCATCATTTTTAAGCTTCCGTTGCAATCCATTACAGTTGTGTTGGCCGGTATGGCTGCTGGTTTATCGTTTGCCATGCAGGAGATTGTTACGAATTTCTTCTATGGTATTCAGCTGCTTTCCGGGCAACTCCGAGTAGGCGATTACGTAATCTGCGGCAACCATCGAGGAAGTGTAACGAACATCAACTATCAGACAACCCGTATTTTTACAGAAACCGGTGCAGATGTATGCTTTACCAATAAAGAATTGTTCAATAAGAATTTCCAAAATCTCACGAAGCAAAATCCGTATGAAGTAAACCGCATCTATTTTCGTATTCCATATGAGAAAGACGTGCAGCAAGTTGAGAAAATAGCCACTGAGGAGATTATGAAACTGAATAGACAGGATAAGTTTGGCCGTCAACTTTTATCTGTAAAAGAGATTCAAATCGAAATGAGCAATTTGGATAGTTCCGGCATAGAAATGGCGGTTCGCTTTGCTGTATTGGCAGAGCAGATGACTTGGTTTTTACCCGTGCTCCGCAAAGCCATCTATATGAGGCTGAAAAATGAAGGAATTAACATACCTTTCAACCAAGTGGACCTTCATATTGTGCAAAAATAACCAATTTTGACACTTTTCTTACGTAAAACTACGTTTTATTTGCACAATTCAAAAAAAAGTTGTACCTTTGCAAAGTTTTTGCGCATCCTTCCAACCGCAACATTGATAACGATTCATTATTAATCCGGAGACCTGCAAACGGCAGGAATCCATTTGACGCAATTATATAATAAAAAATTTAAGATGAACATTGTAACAAAACACATTCCATTACCCGATGGTCGAGTAATCAAACTCGAAACCGGTAAGCTTGCCAAGCAGGCTGATGGTGCGGTAATGGCCACTCTCGGCAACACCATGGTGCTTGCTACCGTATGTACCGCAAAGGACGCTGTTCCCGGTACAGATTTCATGCCTCTCACTGTAGATTACAAAGAGCGATTCAGCTCGATCGGTAGATTGCCTGGTGGTTTTACTCGCCGCGAGGGAAAGGCATCAGACTACGAAATTCTTATCGCTCGTCTGATTGACCGAATGCTCCGCCCGCTTTTCCCCTCTGATTATCATGCAGAAACGTTTGTTAACGTAATGCTTTTCTCGGCCGATGGCGTTGATTGTCCGGAGTCAATTGCAGGTCTTGCTGCAGCTGCAGCACTTGCTTGCTCAGACATTCCTTTTGACGGCCCTGTGAGCGAAGTGCGAGTAGCACGCGTAAATGGTGAATTCGTTATCAACCCCAGCTTCGATCAATGCGATCAAGCAGATATCGAGTTGATGGTAGCCGGTAATATGGACTCCATCAACATGGTAGAAGGCGAGATGAAAGAAGTTTCTGAAAGCGAGATGCTTGATGCTATCAAGGCTGCTCACGAAACGATTAAGCTCCAATGCGCTGCTCTCAATGAGATGACCAAAGAATACGGTAAGGAAGAGAAACGCGCTTATTGCCACGAAGTAAATGATGCCGAACTCAAAGAAGAACTCCACAAATTCTGCTTTGATCGCGCATACGCTCAAGCTACTTCTTGCGATACCGATAAACATCACCGCGAAGAAATGTTCTCGGCCATCCGCGACGATTTCAAGGAGCAGAAAGCAGAATACATGGCTCAACGTGCAGAAGCGCTCGGCGTAGAAGCTGACGTTGTGGATGCACTTGTTGATCGTTATTATCACGATATTGAGCGCGAAGCTATGCGCCGTGCTATCCTTGATGAAGGCAAGCGTTTGGATGGTCGTAAATACAATGAGATTCGTCCGATTTGGTGCGAAGTAGCACCGCTGCCAGGACCTCACGGAAGCGCCATCTTCACCCGCGGTGAAACGCAGGCTCTCGCTACTACTACCCTTGGTACGAAGCGTGATGAGAAGATGATTGACGAAGCGCTCATTCAGGGCACCGATCGTTTCCTTCTCCACTACAACTTCCCGCCTTTCTCTACTGGCGAAGCTCGTCCGCAGCGCGGTGTTGGCCGCCGAGAGATTGGTCATGGCAATCTCGCTTGCCGCGGTTTGAAGAACGTTGTTGACAAGAACTTCCCCTATACGATTCGCGTTGTCAGCGATATTCTTGAGTCCAACGGTTCGTCTTCTATGGCTACCGTTTGCGCAGGCTGCCTCTCGCTCATGGATGCCGGTGTTCCCGTAAAGCCCGTCAGCGGTATCGCCATGGGTCTTATTTCTGAAAACAACTGCCAGAACTACGTAACGCTCTCCGATATTCTCGGCGATGAAGATCACTTGGGCGATATGGACTTCAAGGTTGTTGGTACAAAAGATGGTATCACGGCTACTCAGATGGACTTGAAGGTAGATGGTTTGAGCTATGAAGTATTGGAGAAAGCGCTCGCCCAGGCTAAAGAAGGTCGCGCTCATATCCTTGGCAAGATGCTCGAAGTACTGCCCGAGAGCCGCACTGATATCAAGCCGCATGCTCCGCGTATCGTAAGCTTCATTATCCCGAAAGAGTTTATTGGCGCAGTTATCGGCCCGAAGGGTGCTATTATCCAGAAGATTCAGGAGGAGAGTGGCGCAACCGTTTCAATTGATGAGATTGAAGAAGGCGGACAGGTGCAGGTAGCATCCAACAACAAGGAGAGCCTTGATATGGCCGTTTCCAAGATTAAGGCTATCGTAGCTATTCCGGAAGTGGGCGAAGTATATGAATCGACCGTTAAGAGCATCATGCCTTATGGATGCTTTGTAGAGTTCATGCCGGGTAAAGAAGGATTGCTCCACATCTCTGAGATTGATTGGAAACGCTACGAAACGATGGAGGAGACGGGTATTCAGGAAGGTGATAAGATCACGATCAAGTTGCTCGAAATCGACCAGAAGACTGGTAAGTTCAAACTCTCAGCTCGCGTTCTCAAACCGAAACCAGAAGGTTACGTAGAAGCAGAGCGTCGTCCGCGTCCGGAGCGCCCAGAGCGTCCGCATCGTGACAATGGCGAGCGTCGCGGTCCACGTCCGGAGCGTCATTAAATCTTGAGCGAATGCACAAACTGACGATAGAAGAGATGCATCGCCTTACTCCGGAACAATTTCGCGAAGCGGGCAAGATTCCTCTGATTGTGGTGCTGGACAACGTAAGAAGTCTGCACAATGTGGGAGCGGTGTTTCGTACGGCCGATGCGTTCCGGTTAGCGGGTGTGTATCTTTGTGGAATAAGTGGTGTACCCTCTCCCATAGAGGGTGCTCCCGTTCCTTCCCGATCAGCCGTTGAGGAGATTCACAAGACGGCACTCGGCGCAGAGAACACAGTCAGTTGGCGCTACTTTGCTGACACGAAAGACGCTGTATTTGACTTGCAAAAAGAAGGTTATCAGGTGATGGCCATTGAGCAGGTAGAAGGTAGCACGATGCTCAGCGATGTGCAGCTCAATAAGAATGGCAAATACGCCATCATTATGGGACATGAGGTTTTTGGTGTGGCGCAAGAAGTGGTTGATATGGCCGATGGCTGCATCGAGATACCACAATACGGCACCAAGCATTCGCTCAACGTCTCTGTAACCGCAGGCATTGTGATGTACACATTAGCCATGCAATTACTCAAATAATAAACACAACAAACAATGGATAAAGTAAGTTATGCACTTGGTCTCTCGCTGGGTCAGAACATGGCAAGCAGCGGTGTGAAAACGATCGAATTTGATGATCTCGTAGCCGGCATGAAGGCCATCATGAATAAAGAAAAACCCGCTATCTCGTTTGACGAAGCACAGGAAGTACTCAACACGTTCTTTGCTGAACTGGAAGCTCAAGTAGCAGGTAAAGCCAAAGAAGAAGGCGAAGCATTTCTCGCTGAAAACGCCAAGCGCGAAGGCGTTATCGTTACCGGCAGCGGCTTGCAGTACGAGGTGCTTACGGCTGCTGAAGGCAAGAAACCGAAGGCTACCGATAAGGTGAAAGTTCATTATGAAGGAACCCTGATTGATGGTACGGTGTTCGACTCCAGCTACCGCCGCGGTGAGGCTATCAGCTTTGGTTTGAACCAAGTAATCAAAGGCTGGACGGAAGGCGTACAACTCATGTCGGTTGGCGCTAAATATAAATTCTTCATTCCATATAACCTCGCGTACGGCGAGCGCGGTGCAGGTGCACAAATTCCCCCTTACGCTGCGCTGATCTTCACCGTAGAATTGCTCGGTATTGAATAATATCAACGAAAAGGTGGGCAATAATCCCACATACAAAAAAACGATAAAACAATGAAAAAAATCATTATTCTAGCTCTCAGTGCTATTACGATGGTAAGCTGTGGCAATACCTACAAAGCACAAGATGCTGTACTTATTGATCAAAACGACTCTATCAACTATGCTCTCGGTTTGGTAAATGGTATGAGTCTGCACATGCAGCAAATCAGCAAACTCGACGAAAAAGAAGCTGATGCAGCTGTTACGGAGTTTATGGATGCCCTCCAGCGCGGTTGGGATGGCAAAGTAGAAGAACGCGGTGAGATTGATGGCGTAGGTCATAACATCTCGCAAGCAGTAAAGGAATTCGAGAAAAATGGTTTGGCTGGCAACAAGTCTTGGACCATCAACGAGAAAATTTTCTTCCAAGGCCTCGTAAATGGCGTATATGGTGATACGACTGTAATGAAGTCCGACGCAGCTCGTCAGTATTTCCAAGAAGCCTACATGCAGTCTCGCGAAGATTCTACGGTATTGGGTAAACTCGTTAAGGCTAAGTGCCCCAACAAGGCTAAGACCATCAGCCTCAGCAACAAGATTGACTCGCTCAACTATGCGTTCGGTTTGCTCAACGGCAGCGAAATCGCTATGTACGTGCTCGCAAACGACACCACCGGCAAGGGCAATGAGACGTTCATCAAAGCCATCAACGCTGGTTTGAAGAGCGGCTATGATTATCCGCAACTCGTGCAGATGGGTGAAAACATCGGTAAGACCATCAAGGCTCAGAGCGAAGAAGGACTTATTGGTGTAGCTGAACTCAGCACCAATTTTGAACTCATCAAGCAGGGCTTCATCAATGGTATGAAAAACTATGGCGAATGGCCGATGGAAGCAGCCAATGGCTACATTCAGACCGCTATTGACAACATCAAATACGGCGAAACGAAAGCTCAGGGTGAGGAGTTCCTCGCAGCCAACAAGCTTCGCGAAGGTGTGATTACTACCGAAAGTGGCCTTCAGTATGAGGTAATCAAACAAGGTAAAGGCCCGAAACCTACTGCTGACAGCAAGGTAAAGGTACACTACCACGGCACGCTGATCGACGGCACTGTATTCGACTCGTCGGTTGATCGCGGCGAACCGATAGAGTTTAGCTTGAACCAAGTCATCAAAGGTTGGACGGAAGGCGTACAGCTTATGCCGGTAGGTTCTAAGTATAAATTCTACATCCCGCAGGATTTGGGTTATGGCAGCCGTGCTGCTGGTCAGATTCCGCCCTACTCTACCCTTATCTTTGAGGTAGAGCTCCTCGGCATTGTTAAATAATAATCTTCGCGCCATTAGGCGATAACTATGGGAATCATAGCAAGACAAAGCATACGAGGTACGATTGTTACTTATATGGGAGTCTTCGTAGGATTCCTCACTACATTCTTCGTGCTGACCCGTTTCCTCACTGCCGAGGAGATTGGGTTGGCACGTGTTTTGATAGATGTAGCCACTCTGCTTTGCGGTTTGATGCAGTTAGGCACTTCCTCGTCTATCATTCGATTTTTTCCTTATTTCAAACCGCAAGAAGAGGACACAGAAGACCACTCAAAAAACGGCTTTTTCTTTTGGACAATTGTCGTTCCTTTCATTGGATTCCTTATCTTCTGCCTACTTTATTGGGCACTTCACGTACCCATTTCCAATCTGTTTGCAGAGAAATCGCAGCTCTTTGTAGACTACTATTATCTAGTGCTTCCGCTGGCGTTCTTCATGCTGTATCAAACGATATTCGAGACGAATGCCAACGTATTGATGCGCATTGTAATGCCGAGAATGACGCGCGAATTGCTACTTCGCTTGTTTCTCTTGGCTGATTATCTGCTTTATGCATTTAAAATCATCAGTTTAGACGGCATGGTGATTGGCTTATGCCTCAGTTACGGCCTTGCCGCTCTCTGCAATATCATTTATCTTTTCGCTTACGGACACATTTCTCTGCGTCCGAATTTCAAGTTTGTAAATAAATCGCTCGCTCAGAAGTATTTCTCTTATACGGTATTTCAGATTACAGCAGCAGTAGCTACCGTGCTGACGCCGTTTGTATCGGAAGCATTCATCACCGCTCAATTGGGGCTCACCCATACAGGCGTTTTCTCCATTGCCATCTACATAGCTGCCATGGTAAGCATCCCCAATCGCAGTCTCAACGCAATAGCCAACCCTCAACTCGCGCAAGCGACCAAAGAAAGTAATATCCATGGGCTCGGCACCCTGCTGAAGCAAGTGAGCAACAACTCGCTGCTCGTAGGTGGACTCATTCTGACTATTATCTGGATCAATATCGACCTCATCTATACAATTCTCCCCAATGGTGAACAATATGCCGCCGCTAAATACGTAGTGCTGATGCTCGGCTTGACGCAACTCCTGCTGGCCGCATTCAATGCTACCTTATCCGTGCTGAACTACTCGCGCTATTACTATCTATCGCTGTTCTACTCGTTTATTCTTACGGGTGCATCGCTCATTTTCAACAACTGGCTCGTACCCCTCTGGGGCATTGATGGAGCTGCTATGGCGAACCTGCTGTCATACACTATCTATTTCCTGCTGCTTGTGGGCAGCGTAAGACTATTATGCCAAGTCAGCCCACTCAGCTGGCCGCAACTGCGCTCTGTAGGGCTAATGCTCCTGGTAATGGCTGTAAGCGGAATAATCGATTATGCTTTCGCGCGTATAGGCGCGGGCGCTATATATATATGGATAGCATCGTTCATCAAATCAAGCATCTGGCTGGTTGCTGCCTATTGGGCTTACAGCGCTAACCTTTCGCCAGAAATATCGCAACTCATCCGCAGCAAACTGCATAAAAAAGGCATAAGGTAGGTACTACAGATTCCTACCCCATAAGCTTGCAAGCTAAACAAAGAGAAACAAACGTTTGCACCATCTAAAAATAACGAATCACCATGCGCTATTTCGCAGAATTTGAATATAATGGACGTAATTATCACGGCTGGCAGAATCAGCCTAACGCTGTAAGCGTACAGGAGGTAATGGAGCGGGCACTTAGAATGCTGCTCCGCACCCCTACTCCACTTACAGCAGCAGGCCGCACAGATGCAGGCGTTCATGCACGCGTGATGGTCGCACATTTTGACTGCTCAGAGCCGATTGCTGATCCTAATCAGCTATGCTTTAAGCTCAACGGATTGCTGCCTGAGGATATTGCGATGCATTGGATTCGCAGAGTAAAAGACGATGCGCATGCGCGATTCGATGCCACAGGGCGCACTTATGAGTATTGGCTCACGCAACGCAAATCGGCATTTACGGACAAACTCATTACCCGTACTTTTTTCGATTTGGATTTTGAGAAAATGAACGAAGCCTGCGAAGTGCTGCTCCAAACGCACGATTTTGCATCGTTCTGCAAAGCGCATACCGACGTAAAAACAACGATATGCGATGTCAGGAAAGCGTATTGGCGACCAGCAGAAGGCCTGCCTGATACGTGGATTTTCACCATTGAAGCCGACCGATTTTTGCGTAATATGGTGCGTGCTACGGTGGGTACGCTCATCGAAATTGGCCGGGGTAAACTCACAAAAGAAGACCTCAGGCGCATTCTATCAGAGAAATCACGATGCGCAGCTGGGCAGTCTATGCCGGCTGATGGGCTCTATTTGGTCAAAATAGACTACCCGGAAGACGTGTTTTTAGCGTAAACGTCGAAAAATTCACTTATTTCGGCAAATTATACACATTCACGCGCGTGAAAAGCAGTAAATTTGCAGCAGAAAATAAAATCATTAACCCATGAAACGTATTCTCTCAGCAGCAATTGTGTTAGTGCTCTGCATCGCATCGATGCACGGCCAGATTACTCAAAAGTATGTCAACCAGCTCTGCAAGCAGGCTGACTTTAAGATGGAAAAAATGACTTTGCCGAAAATCAACGGCAAGCAGTTCAGCATCCTCCAGTACGGTGCCGATCCTACGGGTGTCAAATTATCAACGGATGCCATTCAGCAAGCCATCGACGCAGCTTCTTCTGCCGGTGGCGGCACGGTCATGATTCCAGCAGGCGTATATGTGACCGGCCCTATCGTATTGAAATCGAACGTATGCTTATATGCCGATTTTGGTGCGCTCGTTACTTTCTCGGATGACTTCAACTTGTATCCAATAATCGATGCCTCTTTTGAAGGTTTGGATACCAAACGTTGTCAATCTCCCATCTCAGCTGTCAATGCAGAAAACATTGCCATCATGGGTCATGGCGTATTTGATGGCAACGGCTATAGCTGGCGTCCGCTCAAGCGCACCAAAGTGACAATTTCTCAATGGAAAGAGAAATGTAAAACGGGTGTAGTCGATCGCAAGAAAGATACGTGGTGGCCTGACTCTGCAGCACTGCGTGCATCGTATCTCTGCCCGGATCAGAACGTACCCGTGTTGGAAGAGAACGCAACGCAGGAAGAATGGGAAGCCATCCGCAGCTTCCTCCGTCCGGTGATGCTGAATTTCATCGGCTGTAAAAACGTATTGCTTGAAGGCGTTTGCTTTGAAAACTCCCCGGCATGGAATATCCACCCCTTCATGTGCGAGAACGTAGTATTGAGCCAATTGGAAGTACGCAATCCGTGGTATTCTCAGAATGGCGATGGCGTTGACGTAGAAAGTTGCAAGAACGTGATTATCGAGGGTTGCCGCTTTGACGTAGGCGATGATGCTATCTGCATGAAGTCCGGTAAAAACGAAGACGGCCGCCGCAGAGGAATTCCTACGGAGAACGTCATCGTAAAGAACTGCGTTGTATATCACGGCCATGGCGGTTTCGTAGTTGGTAGCGAGATGTCTGGCGGCATTAAGAACATAACGGTAGAGGATTGCACGTTTATCGGCACCGATGTAGGTCTCCGATTCAAGTCAACGCGCGGCCGCGGTGGCGTTGTGGAGAATATTTGGATCCGCCGAATTAATATGATTGACATCCCCAACGATGCATTGATTTTCAACCTGTTCTATGGTGGAAAGGGAGCCGGCGAAGAGACGGCTGAAGAGATTGCAGCTCGCATGAATGCAGCAATACCCGTAGCCGACGAAACGACCCCTGCATTTAAGAACATTACGATTGAAGATATCATTTGCAAAGGTGCAAAACGCGCAATCTACTTCAACGGTCTTCCCGAACAGAAGATTGAAAACGTTACGCTCAAAAACATCAATATGACAGCCGTAGAAGGTGCTATCTTCAACCAAACCAAAGGTTTGACTATCAACGAGCTTCATATCATCTGCACCAAGGGCGAATCGCTCAAATTAAACAGTACTGTAGAAAACGTAAGTATCACCAATAAATGAAAAAACTGACTCTCCTTGTTCTTCTCGCGCTTGTAACCGCTAGCGCGGGAGCAAAAAGCGTTCGCCTGCCTATTCGCGCAACAGAAGATCGGCAATATGTACCAGTGGTTTTCCACCTGGATGACTACCCCGAGTTTTCACTCATAGAGCGGAGCATGCTGGGTGTGTATCTTCGTGGTCGCGAATTGCCGAGCCAACTTGATGACCTTAACAGCGATGGTATAGCCGATGAGTTAGCCGTATTGGTGGACATGAAGAAAGGAGAGCAGACGACGCTCGTGATACAACCGAAAAAGCGGCACAAGTCTTTCGAGAAGCAAGTGCATGCTGAGATGTATATAAAATCCAAAACGCCGAAAGACGGCTTTACGTATCACGAAGCGGAAGGCAAGCAGTTTTATATCTGTCCGGTGCAGGAGCAAACCTTCTATCCCGGTGAAGACAGTTACCACTCCATGCACCATCATGGTGTAGCGTTTGAATCCGACTTGATGGCTTATCGCATTTATTTCGATAAGAAACAGACTATCGATGTGTATGCCAAAAAGACGCCTCGCTTGGAACTCGATGCCTGCAAGTGGTATCCGACGGATGAACAATTGGCAGAGGGCTTTGGCGATGATATTCTCCGGGTGAGCGGCATGATTGGTGTAGGCGCCTGCAAGCCTTACAACGGGAAGAAAATGGTGCATTTCGACGAGGTAGAATCGCGAACCGAACGCATCGTAAGCCAAGGAACTGTTCGCACTATCTGCGAGATTGAAGCCAAAGGTTGGCAGACAGAAGATGGCAGAAAAGTGGATGTAATCACGCGCTATACGCTATATGCGCATCATCGCGACGTGATGGTAGAAGTATTTTTCTCTGAGCCGGTAGAAACGATGTGCACAGGCGTGCAGCAGATTGGAAAAGCCAATTTCTTCACTGCCCTACCCGAGGGCGATTCTGCTGCCAAATCAGCACAAGACGTCTGCTCAAAGGGTGCGATTGTAGCATCGTGGGGAACGGCTTTCCCCGTAAACGACAGTATCAAATACGGCAAAGAAACGGCAGGTTTAGCTGTGTATGTACCCGAGAAATACTATAAGCAGAAAATCAGCGATCCAAGAAACAACTTGGTGCTGCTGCAGCCGGGGAGATACATACGGTATTATTTTACGGTGGTTTCGCTGAAAGAGAATAATCCTCCCGCCCAAACGGATGCCGCTTTCTGGCTTTTCTGCAAAGAATGGGCGGAAGCGCTGGAAGAATAATCATAGCGGAACGAATAGCATAGCCTTAGAATATGAAACATACGAAAATCAATCCCTTACGCGCGATGCGTATCGCGCTCGCGTGCGTGTTTTTAATTGGAATAAGTTTATTATTCCTCGATGCGGCCGTTATGCGGCCGTATTTGGGTTGGATGGCTAAGCTGCAATTATGGCCATCGGTATTAGGGCTTTCGCTCGTTACGATAGCCCTGCTGCTTGTACTGACGCTTGGTATCGGCCGCTTGTATTGCTCGGTGATTTGTCCGCTGGGCATCTTGCAAGACTTGATGATTCGTTTGGGCAATATGCGTTGGTTGAAAAGAATTGGCCGCCATTTCGGTCCGAACCGATTCATGCCCGCAAAGGAACACAAACTGCTGCGATTCATTGTATTGATTCTCTTTATTGTATTGTCGGCTATTCCTTTTACAGCCGTATGGGCCCATTTCTTAGAGCCATATAGCTTGTATGGCAAAGCCATCAGCGCCATTACCAGCTCGCACTATACATGGGCGGCCTATATCGCGGTAGCCGCGCTGATGTTCATCATCCTTACGATGGCGCTGCTCCGCGGCCGACTTTGGTGCAATACCATTTGTCCGGTAGGCACGCTATTGAGCATCTTCAGCCGCCGACCAATCATGGCGCTCGCTATTGATACAAACAAGTGTAATGGTTGCCAGAAATGCGCTAAAAACTGCAAAGCAGAATGCATTGATCCGGTAGCGCATACCATAGACATGGGGCGCTGCGTAGATTGCTTTGACTGCATTGGTAATTGCTCGCAGAGCGCTATCAGCCTGCAACTTACGCATAAGAAAACTGCTAAAGAAGTAGATCAGAGCCGCCGCACGTTTCTCACCACTACGGCAGTCATAGCAGCTACTGGAGCCGCCTCCGCAGCCCGCCGCAAAGGCGATGGTGGCTTGGCGGTGATAGAAGACAAGAAGATACCGGATCGGGCAACGCCACTTCGTCCGGCAGGTTCTGTCAGCCTCAAGCATTTCACCGAGCATTGCACCGCTTGCCAGTTGTGCGTCAGCGCTTGTCCACAGCATGTGCTCCGCCCTTCCATGAATGCCGCTACCTTTATGCAGCCAGAGATGGCGTTCGAGCTCAGTTACTGCCCGCCCACTTGCCACGCCTGCGCCGATGTGTGTCCCGCTGGCGCTATCCATCTCAACCAACCGGCTGACAAAGCTGCTATCCAGATTGGTCATGCCGTGTGGATCAAAGAAAACTGCGTGGTACTGCGTGATGGGGTCAGTTGCGGCAACTGCGAGCGCCACTGCCCTACCGGCGCTATCATCATGGTAGAAACGGCTGATGCCGAACATAAGGTACCCGCCATAGATACCGAGAAATGCATCGGATGCGGACACTGCGAATACGTCTGTCCATCTCGTCCACTCTCGGCTATCTATGTGGAAGGCCACGAGACACACCGCTATATCTAAGGCAACCTGACAAGGCGCATTAACAGCAATCCCTTCCTTAATTACCACCACAACTTATTATCACAAACGCATGAATCGACGACAATTCATAGGAAAAACCCTTACGGCCACAGCTGCGGTAGCAGCATCGGCCACCCTGCTGGAGGGTTGCGCAGAGAAGAAGCAACAGCAAGCTTCAGAAGAAGCAGCATTGGGAGAGATTCCTACCGACCAGATGACGTATCGCCAAGGCAAACACGGCGAATCGGTCTCTCTCTTAGGTTACGGCTGTATGCGCTGGCCGCTGCTGCCCAACAACGGCGTGCAGACCGAAGGACCTGCTAAAGGCAGCGATGTGGATCAGGAAGCCGTAAACCGACTGATTGACTATGCTATGGCACATGGCGTCAATTACTACGACGCATCGCCCATGTACTGCAAGGGCCTTTGCGAACAAGTAACGGGCATTGCCCTCTCTCGCCATCCGAGAGAGAAGTACCTGATTGCTACCAAACTCTCCAATTTCGACCCCGAATATTGGCCGCGAGAAAAAAGCATCGAGATGTACGAAGCTTCTTTCCGAAACCTCCAAACGGATGTCATCGACTTCTACCTGCTGCATGCGGTAGGCGGTTCAGGAATGGATAATTTCATGAAACGCTACGTAGATAACGGCATGATTGAGTTCCTCATGGAAGAGCGCCGAAAGGGGCGCATCCGCAACCTTGGATTCTCGTTTCATGGCGATATCAACGTGTGGAATTGGTGCATGGAGCAGCACGAGCGCATCCAATGGGATTTCGTGCAGATTCAGCATAACTATGCCGATTGGACGGCCGCTCGCCGCACAGAAGCCAAGAACGTCAATTCGCAGTATTTATACAACGAACTGGCACAGCGTGATATCCCCGTAGTGGTGATGGAGCCCCTGCTTGGCGGTCGCTTGAGCAAACTCAATAATCATGCTACGGAGGCACTCAAATCGCTGGCTCCGCAACGCAGTATCGCCTCGTGGGCGTTTCGATTTGCGGCTTCGCAACCCAAGATCCTCACCGTCTTGAGCGGTATGACCTACATGGAGCACCTGCAAGACAACCTCCGCAGTTTTGCCCCATTCGAACCGCTATCGGAGACCGAGGTAGCGCTGCTCGAGAAGATCGGCCATGAGTTTGCCAGCTTCCCTACAGTCCCCTGCACCAACTGCCAATACTGCATGCCCTGCCCCTACGGCATTGATATCCCGGGCGTGTTTAAGCATTTCAACGATTGCCTCAACGATGGTCTTATCGAAGACGACCCAAACGCCAACGATTACAAGAAACTGCGCAGAAAATACCTCGCATCCTATCTTGAGAGCGTGGCTCGAGAGCGACAGGCGGACCACTGCATCGGTTGCAATCAATGCGTGAGCCGATGCCCGCAACATATTCAGATTCCGCAACAGATGCAGCGCATTGACCGCTTTGAGCAGCAGTTACGCGAGTCGCTATAAGCAGGTGACTAAAACACCTGCCTCCTATCAGCTATAAGCAGGTGACTAAAATACCTGCCTCCCATCAACAATAAGCAGGTGACAAAATCACCTGCCTCCCATCAGCCAACAAAAAAACGATATTGATATGACACTCTTATTTCTTGGAACAACCGAAATTATTATCATCGCAGCCGTTATATTGCTGCTTTTTGGTGGTGCTAAACTGCCGGAATTGATGCGCGGATTGGGCAAAGGCATCCGAGAGTTCAAAGATGCGTCCCGCGAAGTGAAGAAAGAAATCAACGACGAACCGAACGACAAAACCGAAGAGCAGAAATAAGTTATCCTTTCAGGAAATAATTACATCTGACAATCATCGATGGCTCAAGAGGACATGAGTTTTTGGCAACACGTAGATGTGCTCCGTGGGAGCATCATCCGTTGTCTTGCGGCCGTACTGGTATGCGGCATTGCCGCTTTTTGCTTTCGTGAGCCGGTCTTCAGCGCTGTTTTTTGGCCCTCGCAACCATCGTTTCCATTGTGGAAAATATGGCCGCTTACGGCCGACCAAGCCGCTCTCAAGCTTATCAATACGGAGCTTACGCAGCAGTTTATCGTGCACATTGAAGTGGCTATGCTCGTAGGCTTGATTGCCGTATTGCCCTATATTCTCATCGAGCTGATGCGCTTTATCGGTCCGGCTCTGTATGCTCATGAGAAAAAAGCGATGCTGCCGATTGCGATAGGCGGATATACGATGTTCATGATAGGTGTTGCCCTCGCGTATTTCCTTATTTTCCCGCTCACGTATCGGTTTTTGGCAGCCTATCAGGTGAGCGAAACGGTAGAAAACCTGATTTCTCTCCGCTCCTATATCAGCACCCTGCTGATGTTGGCTGCCATGATGGGCATCCTCTGCGAACTGCCTGTGATATGCGGCATCTTAGCCCGATTAGGGTTGCTCAAAGCCAGCGCTATGCGTCGTTACAGAAAGCATGCAATCGTGATTATCCTGATTATCGCAGCCGTCATCACCCCTACTGGCGATGCTTTTACGCTCATGATTGTAGCCCTACCGATTTACCTATTATACGAATTATCCATCGGCATTGTGCGGCTACAAACGAGATAATCCAAACGCCAAAAGCGCTATTTTCATTCCCCAAATACGCTAATTTTGGGTCAAAAAAACGCAAAAATAGCAGTTTTTTACGTATTTTTCGCATTTTAGGGCTCAAAAATTTTGTCAATTCAAAAAAAAGCAGTAATTTTGCAGCCCGAATGAGAATCCTATCGATTCTCTCACGTTTTCCTTGGGCTTTCGTATATCGGTATTACACCAGATTTTGGTTCTGAGAAGGCAGGTTCGACTCCTGCAAGCCCAACTTGTGTGATGGGATATACGGCAGCCACACCAAACATAATTCCACTGCCGATAATTAAGTAACACATTATTTACAATGAAAGTATTTGAACTCTCTGGCGAGCTTCGCAATGACTTCGGTAAGAAGGCAGCTAAGGCTCTCCGCAAGCAGGAGCTTGTTCCCTGCAATCTCTATGGCAATGGTGAGAACCTCACCTTCACCGTAACGGTAAACGATGTACGCAAACTTATCTACACGCCTGACACCCAGGTAGTAAAGCTCACCGTAGCAGGTAAGGAGCACATGTGCGTTGTTAAAGAGCTTCAGTTCCACCCCGTTAAGGAGATTCTCTACCACATTGATTTCCTCGAGGTAACCGAAGAGAAGCCTGTAACCGTTGAGATTCCCGTTCAGCTCCAGGGTCTGGCTGAAGGTGTAAAAGCCGGTGGTAAGCTCTCGCTCGAGATGCGTAAACTCAAAGTGAATGGTATCTATACCAACTTCCCTGACCGCGTAGTAATTGACGTTACCACCCTCGGTCTCGGCAAGAAGATTCAGGTACAGGATCTCCAGTTTGAGAACTACAAGATTGTTAACGCTAAGGAGCTTATCGTAGCTCAGGTTAAGGCTACTCGCGCTTCTAAGCAGGCGTAAACGGATAGCGTGCTCTGCGCGCGTTATACAACAAACAGGGCAGGAGCAATCCTGCCCTATTTTTTATCTGGTGGGCAAAATATCCCATTCCTATTTCCCTCTCGTTATGCACATTTTCAGCTGGCTTCGCCAACGGCTGAGCCGGGAGCAGTCAAGCTCAGAAATCAATATGGCTAAATATCTCATCGTTGGACTCGGAAATATTGGTCCTGAATATCAAAACACCCGCCATAATATCGGGTTTAAGATCATCGACTCGTTTGCTGATTCGGTAGGTGCCGAATGGGCGGATAAGCGCTATGGGGCAGTGAGCAAATGCCGAGTGAAGAATGCGGAGCTGGTGCTGCTCAAGCCTTCTACGTTCATGAACCTGAGCGGACAGGCCGTGCGCTATTGGCTGCAGCAGGAGAAGATACCGCTGGAGAACCTCTTCGTGTTGGTGGATGATCTGAACCTGCCCTTCGGCACTATCCGCATGCGTAAGCAAGGCAGCGCGGGCGGACACAACGGTCTCAAGAATATCGAGCAGCTGCTCGCTACGCCCAATTATGCACGTTTGCGTTTTGGCATTGGCAGCAATTTCATCCATGGCGCTCAAGTTAATTACGTGTTAGGCGAATGGACAGAGGAGGAAAATGCCGCTTTCCCCAGCCGCCTCACGATCACTACGGACATCATCAAGTCGTTTTGCTTACAGGGCATTGACCGCACGATGAACCTTTACAACGGCAAATAAATATGGAAGAGCGAGTAGATAAATACCTCTTTGCGATGCGCATCTATAAGACGCGAAGCATAGCGGCCGACGCCTGCAAGAAAGGACGAGTGAAGCTGAACGGTGCGGAACTCAAGCCTTCGCGCTCCTTCCATATCGGCGATATCTTCACCGTAAGGAAAGGGCCCATCACCTATACGTATAAGGTACTGCAGCTCAGCGCCAACCGATTGGGGGCCAAGTTGGTACCGGATTACATGCAAGACCTCACCGCGCCCGACCAACTCGAACTCTTAGAGCTCGCGCGATTGGCCGCGCAGTCTGGAAGAGACAGAGGTACAGGACGCCCCACCAAGAAAGACCGACGCGACATTATCACCTTTGTTTCCGACGATTATTCGATGGATCTGGACGAATGGGACGACGAAGAAGATTAGAACACACCTTATGATTTCAAAAGCCGATAATATAGCCGAATACGTACTGAAAATCTGGCAGATAGAAGACCTTATCCGCGCGTTTCACGATGATGAGGCCATGCATCAGAATGCCTTCATGAGCGAGATTCGCATGATGATGGAGCGCGAAGGCAAAATGGAGAAAGGACATGTGGCAGTCAGTATGGTAGCCGTAAGCGAGATGCAGGACCTGCACGAGGAGCTGTATCGCGAGGATGCTTCATATCGCGGAGCATGGTTGCAACTGATGCCTGCTATGACGATTCTGAAGGCCAAGACGGACCGTCCTACCATGTCTGACATGGAGATTTGCCTCACCTTCCTCTACGAAATCATGCTCCTGCGCATGCAGAAAAAGGATATTTCGGCAGCTACAACCGCCACTCAGCAGCAGGTTAGCCAGTTGCTGAGGCATATATCAATGGCGTATTACGCCGACCACCACCCTATTCAAGATGACAATCAAGCAGCGATTTGAAGGCGTTCTCCAATGGTTTGAGGCGAACATGCCTGTAGCCGAAAGCGAGCTCCATTACCGCAATCCGTATGAGTTGCTGGTAGCGGTGATGCTGTCGGCTCAGTGTACGGATAAGCGGGTCAACATGGTTACGCCGGCGTTATTCAGCGCCTACCCTACTGCCGAAGCCTTGGCAGAGGCATCTGCCGAGGATATCTTCGGTTATATCCGTTCGGTGAGTTATCCTAACAGCAAGGCGCAGCACCTTGCGGGCATGGCACGCATGCTCGTAGAACGCTTTGGCGGACAAGTGCCCGACACCGTTGAGCAACTCACGCAATTGCCGGGAGTGGGCAGAAAAACGGCCAACGTGGTTTGTGCCGTTATTTGGCAGCAGCCTACGATGGCAGTGGACACGCATATCTTCCGCGTGAGCGAACGTATCGGACTCACTACCGGCAGTAAGAACCCGCTCCAGACGGAGAAAGTGCTCACCGCCCATATCCCCGCTACCGTCATCCCCAAGGCGCACCATTGGTTGCTACTCCACGGGCGCTATGTTTGTACCGCCCGCAAACCCCATTGCGCAACTTGCGGCCTCCGTCCCCTATGCCGATACGCCTCCAAACAGAAAGAATAACACAAAATTGCACTTTTTGATAGTTTCGTCAAAAAAAAATACATACCCTTACTCTAAAATGTGTGAACTTTGTGAACTTTGTGAACTTTTTGTGAAAAAGCTTCTTTACAAACTGAGTGCGCTATCCTCACGGACTGCGCACTCTTGACGTTATGACCAATACAAATCAAAAATCCCAGTATGATAGTTAAGGATAGTTAGTTCTTTTTTAGTTGGCGATATTTGGCAAGGCCTTCTACTTGTTCGATTTTGCCGGCTTTTTTCCACCGCAACAGTATCGTACCGATAGACTGCTTGGTGGTGGATTGCTTGCGCTTGACGCGGAGGGCGATGAGGTCGGACTTATCAAATACCTCCGGCAAGAGGTCGAGCAGCGATTCTACTGCGCCCTTGGCCGTAGCCATCTCAAGCCCTTGGCTGATTTCCTCTTCGAGTTTCTCGCCAAAGATAGCCATCTGCGTGCGGAACGTATATTCAGCCACCCACTCGGCAAACTCGCCAATCTGTTTCTTGCTTTGCCTGCCTTCCATCAGGTAGCAGAGCATACCTGCGCGAAAGCCAATCACCGCAGCACGGCGGCGGAGGATATCGGCCGAATGGCTGTCGGCATCGAGCGCCTGCAAACGTTTGTTTTCCTGCCAACGCATGATGGCTGCGGAAACAATCGGACAAGCAATCACGCCCTCTTCGCGGTCGAGCCTGCATGCCCATTCGATGATCAGTCGGAGGAGTAAATCTTTCAGATTTCTGCAGATAGTATCAGCAGCCAACAAACAATACGCCGGAGCTCTCGCTCCAGATAGGCAGCAAGCTGCAAAACCTGCTGCAGCATTGACCACTTGTATTCCGCTTCGCTGCTTCGATGCTTTCGCTACATTCTCAGCGGCTCTTGCTTATAGTGATATCGCAGCAGTTGCTGCGATTCTCGTATTGTTCGTTGGCAGGAGATACTATCTCCGTTCGATTGGCCGCCTTGGCTGCCTCGCTCAACTGCTGCGTTGGCGATAGTCTCGATAAGGTTTCCTGGCGGCTAATACTTCGCACTGTTTCTTGTTCGCAACGTTTCCTGAAAATATAGACACTTTCCTGAAAAAATAGACAGACGGCACATTTGTTCACAAAGTTCACAAAGTTCACAGATTATTAAGTAAGGATGCGCTACCCCTGCTTTTTTAGCCATTACTACCTACTTTCCGCCACTTTACTCCCTACTTTTCGGTATTTTATATGCCATTTTCCCATAAGTTTAAATGATAAATTTGGGGGAATATTTCGTAAAGGGGGAGTATTATAATATACTATATGCGCACACGTGCCTGAGACTCAAAAATGTGTGAACTTTGTGAACTTTGTGAACAATTGACAAATATGCCAACGTGAGATAATTGTAAATATGCAACTCCTCTGTGTTTTTACAGAGTTAATCGCATTTTTTTCGGATTTCGTGCATTTTACCCTCAAATTATTCAAAAATTTGTACTACCTTTGCACCGCAATTCAAAATCATCGCACGCTCATCGCACGTTCATCGCGTTACCATCGCACACACGTACACGAGTAACCGCTATGCGGCGTTCCGGTAGCGCCAAGGCGCGTTCCAGTAGCCTGCGGCTGTTCCAGATGCGCTTCGCTCGTTCCAGATGGTTGCAGAAAAAAATTTTTTTTTATTTTGCTAAATTTTGTTCTTTAAAATAAAACAAGTCTATCTTGTTCTTTTAATATTCACCCCTGCGAGGTTTATTCCTAACCCTCTCGTCCCCGCACCTCGCAGTTTTCTATCAGGCGGACATGGAGGGAATTGATTATGGGTATTGTTCATGGTAATTGGCTCACCGGCACGCACAGCGGCCGCGCTTGCAAGCACGAGAATGTTTACACTCGCGTCAACAAAAAGACCGGGCAGTGCTACTCGGCTCAACTCTGTAACCCCAACCCCTATCGCAACGAGAAGCAGAAGAAGGTCACCACTGCTTTCGCGGTTATCTCCGCAGCTATCTCTGCTTGGATCGCCACCGAGAAGGCGAAGTCCGCTCCGAGCGATGAATACCAGAAGGTGAAGCTCGCCTTCGACCGCCAGACTCGTTACTCCAC
>JALFZG010000062.1 GCA_022784645.1 Bacteroidales bacterium | reverse complement strand
GTAAATAGCCATAGGCTTTTAATTACACAAGACAACCAAGTCATGCAAAGTATTGAGTTTGCAATGCCTCTTTATTAATGTACAAAATGTCAACGATCACTTGATACAAATGCTTCCTTAGAAGCGCGACCCCCTAGGGGGGCTTAGTATCATTCATTATTAATCAATTTACCCTCTCTAAGGAGGTGTAAAAGTGTAAACGATCATTTGAGATACGATAACTATTCCTTATGGGCTTGGTAATCTATGCTATGTGATGCCTATGTATTATGGTGCCACTCCGCTCAAACTGATCATGCAGCAGGGAGCAGGATTGGCGGAGGTATGGCCTTGGCTTGCTGCCCTTGTAGGATGCATTATTGTGCTCTATATGGTTAATACGCTCAGTCTGAAGAAATATCGCAAGTTATAAAGTCTTATCCTGAAAAACGTAGACACTATAATCCGCCGCCTCCGGCCATTGGAACGCGCTAAGCGCAAATGGAACGCCCGCAGGGGGTGAAACAATTACAACATAATCTACAATCATCTATAAGTCAATTATAAGTCATTCTTAGTTGTTTATTAGTTACACTAGTGTCCCATTAAAATTTGGGACGGTTAAAAATTTATAAATAATTGCCCATTTGGTGGGTCTTGATCTTTGATATTTTGTAAATTAGTTTTACTCAGGAGCTCTTGTAACGGAGTTGTATCCGTCAGCGATATGCCTAAAATCTGCAACGTTTCATAAGTGCTTATTTCTAGTTTCAAGTCGTGTTGAGCGATGGCAACTAAGCAGTATGCACAGATAGCGCAGTAGATTTGGATACGGACAGCATTCTCGCTTGCGCCCCAAAACTTCTTGATCTTGAGGTGCTGCTTGAGCCACTTAAAGAAGAGCTCTACCTGCCACCTGTTTTTGTAAAGGTTGGCAATCTGGAGAGAGGTCAAGGACATCGCATTTGTGAGAAACATAAAGTCCCGATTTTGCTCCGGATCGTGATAGCGGACTAACCTTAGACGCTTCGGATAATGTTTGCTTGGGTAGTATCCTGTTAATTCTATCTCAGCGTCGGAAAGGACATTTTCAGGCATTCTTCGTTTCAACTTAAGTACTCTATATTGCAAGTTTTTCTTCGCTCGAATGACAAAATATGATCCAATCTCCTCTATTCGATAGAGTTGCTTAAAGTCGTTATATCCACGATCGAAAACATAGTAAGATCCTGTCTCATAAGGAATTACGCTCATTACTTTCGAGTCGTGTACGGCAGCTTCAGTTATATGGAAGAAGGCAGGAACCTGCGTCTCTACGTCGTAAAGCGTATGCACCTTGATACCACCTTTATGCTTGCGAAACTTTGCCCACCAGAAGACACTCAAACAGAGATCAATGGTCGTGGAGTCGAAAGCATAAACGTTGCCACCAAGTTGGAAGATGTCGGTAGCTCGTTTCTTGCGTGCTTCGGCAATCAAGTAGTATGCGTATTCCTCAAAGATGAGGTAGTCTCGATTGCTGTTGGCATAGGCCAGATTAGTCTTTGAGACATGCTTCCCAAATCCCAAGTGATAGCACTTCTTTTGATGAGCGGCCACTGCATTAGTGAGGTCTCGGAGACTTTCACGATTGCAGAGTTGTCCGAACATCATCACCAGCAGTTGATTCCAACAAGTGAAATGCTTGACATACTTATCGCCCTCATATTTACGAACGAGGTAGTTAAAATGGTTACGGTCAAGTGCAACCGATACGAGTTGAGAGAACACATACGATGTTTTCATTCTCAACCACCAGCAAAAATTGTGCTGAATTTAATCCGTTGACTCGAAAAATCCTTGTAACTAACTAATTTACAATAAGTTCTAAGAACAATTCCCGATTTTAATGGGACAGTAATGTATTAGTTAATTAACTAATGCTGGACTAAGGAAGAACTAAGGATGGACTAAGAAACGCGCTTATTCTGCAGCTATCAGGGCTTTTTCTTAAAACCGATACAAAGGTACAAAAAAACGGACATACGCAACTATAATAGTCCCAAAATCTTAGACAACTTGCAAAATTTAAAATATTTAGTAATCTGGCATGGTTTTTGAAAAAAATGCATGTTCGATTTTACTTTTGGGTGTGTGGTGCATCTTATAGGTGAGTTCGATTCATTCCACTCGCAAGGAATGATGCATTAAAAATAACCACAAAAAAACGATTATGAAAAGAATGATTGTACTGACCATGGCGCTGATGATGGCTGCAGCGATGGTATGTGCGCAGCCCGCACAAGGAAAGAAAAGCAAACCTCAACCGGTAGGACAAGAACAAGCTGCTTCGGCTGATCAGAAGCGTCTGTTAGGAAAGAAACAGCTGATGGGGCAAGCTATACACTACGTACAGAACTTTAAATTGGCTGGCGAAGACTCTGCGCAGTTTGTGAATACCTACCAAGCTTACAATAAGCAGCTTCGCGCTATCCGACTCCAATACAAGCAGGAGAAACCCGCAGAAGGGCAGGAAATGACAGAAGAACAGGTGGAGAAACGTATGTACAACAGTTTTGAGCAGAGCCGAGCCATCCTCGAGACGCGCGAACATTTCTATAAGGAGTTTAGAAAAATCCTAACGCCGAAGCAGGTAAGCCGAATCTTCAAAGACGAGCAGGCTCGCAGGACCAAGCAGCAGATTAAGAGACCGGCCCCCGCAGAACAGAAGTCTGCTGCCAAACAATAATAGCAACTAACCGGATTATTTTCAATATATAAAGAGTGATGAACAGTCTCCACTTACAGCAATCTGGGATTGAGCAAGTCATAGAGCGGTATCAAGAACCGCTCTATTGGCATATCCGCCGCATGGTGGTGAGCCATGAGGATGCGGAGGACGTGCTGCAGGAGACGTTCATCAAGATTTTTCAGCATTATGGCGCTCTGCAGAAAGGTGAATCCGAACGGGCATGGGTGTATCGGATTGCTACCAACGAAGCCCTTCAATGGCTCCGCACCAAACGCGAGATGGTCTATCTCAATGATGACGAAGTCGAGCTCAAGCCATTGCTCGATACCCTATTGACCGATGGTTATATCGATACGGGCGATGCGTTGCTGCTCCGTTTTCAAGAAGCAATCCTCCGGCTACCCACCATGCAGCGGACGGTCTTCAACCTCCGCTATTACGATGAACTGCCCTACGAAGAGATAGCCCTCATCACCGGATCGACAGCCGCCTCCGCCAAGGCGAACTACCATCTGGCCAAAACGAAATTATCCAAATATTTACTCTCTCAGCAATGAAACCGAACAACGAAACTTTTGATTTCAATAGTGTAGGCAAACGTATGCCTTACCAGATACCTGATGGTTTCTTCGAGGCCAATAAGAAGCGCCTTATGGAGGAGGCTGCCACTGCTCAAAAGGCAGCAGAAGCATCCTCTATGGCAGCAGAAATGGCTTTGGCAGAAAAGAATCCTCGCGCGGAGATACGTTTCCTCCGAGAGCTACGGCCTTGGAAGACGATTATGATGGGTGCAGCTGCTACCATCGCCCTCTTGGTTGCTTCTTATGGAATCGCCCGATGGCTAACTGCTAACGACAGTATCTATCCTGCAGACGTCTCTGTTGCATATGCTGACGATGGCGAAGACTGGTTGGACTTCGCTGATGCAGATATATTTTTTGATTGTTGGGAGTGAGGTTTAGTGGCTGCCGTATTTCTCTACGGCTTCGTCCATGAGGCGGAAGACCTCATCGCGGGTATCGGCACGAAGAAGGGCTATGCGGTGCTGCTTGAAGTCGGGGAGGCCCTTGAAGACGGGAGAAGCCGCGAAATGGCGGCGGCTATGAACGATGCCCTTGCGCTCATCGCCTATCCACTCGATAGAACGATCTACATGTTCCTTAAGGATATTTACCATCCAACCCATCTCACGTGGAGCCATACGCTCTCCATGTTCAAGATAATAACGGATATCTTCGAAGATCCACGGGCACCCAAACGTAGCACGACCAATCATCACGGCATCTACCCCATACTGCTCGAAACACTCTTTGGCGCGCTCGGGAGTGGTGACATCGCCATTGCCGATGATGGGGATATGAATGCTGGGATTGCGCTTGACCTCTCCGATGAGGGTCCAGTCGGCTTCGCCGGTGTACATCTGGCAGCGGGTGCGACCATGGATAGTGAGCGCCTGGATTCCGCATTCTTGGAGTTGCTCCGCAAGCTCGGTGATGATGCGGTGGTCATCATCCCATCCAAGACGCGTTTTGACCGTAACAGGAAGGCTTACGGCATCTACTACCGCACGGGTGATATCGAGCATCTTTGGGATATCTTTGAGAAGACCAGCACCCGCGCCTTTATTGGCCACTTTCTTCACCGGGCAGCCGAAATTGATGTCGATGAAATCGGGTTGCGCCTGCTCCACGATACGTGCAGCTGCGGCCATGGATGCTACATCTTTGCCGTAGATCTGAATAGCAACCGGCCGTTCTTCATCGTGGATTTGCAACTTACGCATGGTAGATGCCACATCGCGAATGAGGGCATCGGCATTTATAAATTCGGTATATACGCGTGCGGCCCCGAAGCGCTTACAGAGCAGGCGAAAAGCGGGGTCGGTGACGTCCTCCATAGGAGCGAGGTAAAGCGGATAATCGTTCATAATCAGTAGTTTACCGGCAGCTTGCTAACATGCAGGCTGCCGGTGAATGGTTAATGAGAGGGTACTTGGGAGGCACCCGTCAGGTTTATTGTTTGGCCATTTCTTCTACGGCCTTGCGGGTAATCTCATCGTCGCGCTCGAAGATGGGATAGAAGCCCTCGTCGCCTATGATATTGCGGATGATATATGCGCAGATAAGGCGGTTGAGCAGAGGAGTGGATTTCTTAATCTGCTGCTCCACCGTGAGGTTAGAGTAGCGGAGAAGTGTAGTGTCTTGCTGATTTACACCCTTGGTCGATGCATAATCCACAAACTCCGCGAGCACGTTTTGCTTCAGCAAGTGCTTCTCCAGCGCCTGCCAATCTTTGAATTTTTGAAGCTCGCGGCGATGCTTATCTGTGTATTGATACGCAAACTGATAAGTGTAAGCGAGGTTGACGCATTTGTTGTAATATGGCGTATTGAGGGTGGTGTCTCTGCCGATGAAAATATCGGGCATGATTCCTCCACCACCATGTACAACGCGTCCGCCTTTGGTAAAATACTGCGTGGTGTCCGTAAGTTGTACGGAGTCTGCCGAAAAGAACTCGCCATGCTCAAAGCGCTCGATAAGCTCCATTTGATAATCGGTTTGCTGCCCGAGGGTGTACGGCTTCTGGATGCAGCGGCCGGAGGGGGTGTAATAGCGCGCAATAGTGAGGCGGATAGCGCTGCCATCGGAGAAGGGGAGTTGCTGCTGCACAAGGCCCTTACCAAAGGAGCGACGACCGATAATCTGTGCGCGGTCGTTGTCTTGCATTGCGCCTGCGAAGATCTCACTGGCGGAAGCCGAGAAATCGTCGATAAGCACGCAGAGGGGCACGTTTTGAAAGCGCCCTTTACCATCGGCTTTAGCTTCATAACGAGGGTAAGCACGACCTTCAGCATACACGATCATATCGCCTTGACGAAGAAATTCATTCGCCATACGAATAGCCTGATCCATATAGCCGCCCGAGTTCTCACGCAAATCTACAATATACGATTCAGCACCTTGACTCTTAAGTTTGGCGAGCGCAGAAATGAACTCATCATAGGTCGTTTCTGAGAATTTATTAACCTTGATATAGCCGAGTTTCTTCTTGTTTTTCTCAATAATAAAAGCAGCATCTACGGCATGTACAGGAATGTCGCCACGCACAATCAGATAATCGAGCAGTTCGTCACTTCCGTTGCGCTTGATGGTGAGCTTGACCTCTGTATCTTTAGGGCCGCGGAGGGTATGCATCACCTTTTCGTTGTTGATGCCCTTACCGGTGAAGACAGAGTCATCTACGAGGATGATCTTATCTCCAGCAAGCACGCCTACTCCCTCCGAGGGGCCGCCCGGGATGACGGCTACGATGCAGACGGTGTCTTGCTGGATATTGAACTGCACACCAATGCCGGAGAAGGAAGCAGAGAGTTCGGAATTGACCATCTCTAAGTCCTTCTTAGGAATATAGGCCGAATGGGGGTCGAGCTTTTGAACAAGCTCGGTCATCACCTCTTCGGTGAGAGAATCCACGTTGAGCTCATCTACATAGCCTGCTTGCATGTATTGGAGCAGCTGATCGACTTTTGACTGAGGCGCCATGTATCTGCGCCAATTGAATTGCTGTGCTGTTGCTTTATGAGTGACGGCACTGCCTACGAGCAAGCCAATCATCAGGCACAGGATAGTTACGGTAGGTAAAATATACTTTTTATACATAGTAAAATGGGATTGTTTTGGGCAACCGAAAAATTATTCCGCGGGTAGGTATTCAATCTCAATACCGGCTCGCTGGAGCAAGTCGAGACCATCGGTGAGACGATACATCTCGCCATATACCACTCGCTTGATGCCCGATTGGATAATGAGTTTGGCGCATTCGATGCAAGGCGAAGCGGTCACGTAGAGTGTGGCACCATCGGAGCTGTTATTGGAGCGCGCCACCTTGGTGAGGGCGTTAGCCTCAGCATGCAGTACGTAGGGTTTTGACACGTTGTTTTCGTCTTCGCATACGTTCTCAAACCCCGATGGCGTACCATTGTAGCCATCGGAGATGATCATCTGTTCTTTTACGAGCAATGCGCCCACTTTCCTGCGTACACAATAGCTGTTTTCCGCCCATACGCGCGCCATACGCATGTAAAGGACGTCTTTCTGATGTTTATTTGCCATGGAGCAACTCTTTTTCGAATTCGGGAATATTCATGCCATCAAACGTGCCGCTTGACATCATGAGAAGAGCCGTATCAGCATAGTTAATCTCGCGGAGGGCTGCCTGAAGCTCAGCGCTATCTGTGAACACGCGTACGTTGGGAGTGGCAAAAGCTGCAGCCACCTCATCGGTTGTAATCGGCGTAAGGCGCTTATGCTCCACTACTTTGGGGTTGAAATATACGAAAGCGGTATCGGCTTCGGCCATGCAACCTTTGTATTGGGGCAGGAAATTAGCCATGAGCGAAGAGAAGGTATGGAGCTCCATTGCGGCTACAAGTTTCATATTCGGATATTGCTCGCGTACGGCATTGATGGTAGCGCGAAGCTTGGAGGGCGAGTGGGCGAAGTCTTTGTAAGCTACGCGGTCGGGCAGGCTCTCTACAAGTTCTAGACGATTGCTTGCACCATGGAAGTCCTGAATAGCTTCGAGGAACTGCTCGCGGGTGATACCAATCTGCTCGCAAGCAAGCATAGCAGCATGCATGTTCTGCATGTTGTGCTTGCCAAACACACCCATCTTCAAGTCTGTCTGGAGAGCATCATACGGATGGAGGTGAATATCAGCGCGCGCACCTTCGGCTATCTGGCGGAGGTTCTCATCGTTCTGATAATAGATAAAATGTCCGTTGGGCTCAATGAGGGATACATAAGTGCGGAAGGTATCTACATATTGCTCGAAGGTGGGGAACACGTTGATATGATCCCAGGCTATGCCGGTGAGGATAGCGATATTGGGGTGGTAGAGGTGGAATTTACTACGTGGGTCAAGGGCCGAGGTAAGGTATTCATCGCCCTCAAAAACGGCATACTTAGCAGTATCCGAGAGGCGCACCATCCGTTCGAATCCTTCAATCTGCGCACCTACCATATAGTCGGCTTCGATACCGAGCTTATGCATCACGAAGAGCACCATGGAGGTTGTCGTGGTCTTGCCATGGCTGCCACCAATCACGATACGCGTTTTGTCTTTGGTTTGCTCATAGAGATACTCAGGGAAAGAGTAAATCTTGAGGCCAAGCTCTTTGGCGCGAAGCAACTCGGGGTTGTCTTTGCGGGCGTGCATACCAAGGATAACGGCATCGAGGTCCTTGGTAATCTTTTCCGGATGCCAACCTATTTCCTCTGGAAGAAGACCGGCTGCTGCCAGATTAGACTTGGCGGGATCGAAAATCTCGTCGTCAGAGCCAGTTACGTGATAGCCTTTTTTTGAGGCAACGGCCAAAGCCAGATTGTGCATGGCTGCGCCGCCGATAGCGATAAAATGAATGTTCATATAGTTTGTATTTAAATAATTATGCGTTTCGATAACGTCCTCCCGGTAAGGGACGAACGAGCCCTTTCAGCTCGAGCGAGAAGAGCATAGCCGACACCTCTGAGTAGGGTGTTTGGAGATTTTCACAGAGAGTATTCACGTGAATGCCATCTTCGTTTTGACGGAGGCAATCCATCAGTAGCTGTTCATCGGGGGTGAGTTCGGCAAAGAGAGCCGCATCGAGAGAGGTCTGAACGGGTTGTGGCTTGCTGCCCCAATTGAGCGCCTCAATCAGATCGTCAGCATTATTGATGAGCATAGCGGCATTGTTTCGGATGAGATCATTGCATCCTGCCGACCAAACGTCTGATGGCCGTCCTGGGAAGGCAAAGACATCACGACTGTAATCCATGGCAAGGCGGGCGGTAATCAAACTGCCGCCGCGGCTTTTTGACTCGATAACAACGGTGGCTTCCGTCAGTCCGGCTACGATGCGATTGCGGGCTACGAAATGAGCTTTCTCTGGCTCCGTCTTACTCATATATTCGGTGAGGATACCACCGTTTTGGAGAATCTGAATAGCTATATTCCGATGCTGAACAGGGTAAATTCGATCGAGTCCGTGAGCCGGAACGGCAATGGTTTGGAGCCCGTTTTCAAGAGCCGCTTTGTGAGCACATACGTCTATCCCGAAAGCAAGTCCGCTCACGATAGTAAGGTCGGGTACTCGAGCCGCCAAATCGCGTACGAGTTGCTCGCAGAGTTGCTTGCCTCGGTCGGTGGGGTTGCGGGTACCTACGATAGAGAGCATGTGGCGAGTGAAGCGGATATTGCCCTTGCAGAAGAGGAGAGAGGGGGCATCAGGCACCTCCCTCAAGAGCTCAGGGTATGACTCGTCTTCAAACCAATACGTTTGGATAGCATGTTTCTGCACAAACGCAATCTCTTCATTGGCTCGATTGAGCGCTTCTTCGCGTGCGCACATAATCCTATCTACAGCGCTCGCGCTCAGGTGCGTGTGAGAGAGAATATAAGCTCTATCCGCACGGAAAAACGCCTCGGCAGAGCCGAAGTGCTGTACGATTTGCTTCGTCCGCTGCAGTCCCACTTCGGGAAGCAGGGGTAAGGCTATCTGATATGCGAGTGCGCTTGTATCCATATGATATCGGTAATGACAAATCCTACGATGGCACCTGCTGAATCGGCAATGAAATCGAGCAAGTCACAGGTACGGGGCGGGAAGAATGGCTGCACGAGTTCAATCACACCGCCATAGGCTACTGATATTGCAATAGCCGTGAAGGCCGTGAGAAGGAGAGCTTTGCCGCTCATACGCTGGTTGAACGTAATCACGCAACTGAGGCACATATACATCATAAAATGCATTAGTTTATCGGCATTCTCAAAAAGAGGTATAGGCGGGAGCTTGGCAAGCCCTCGGCCGGTAGCCAACGAGAGGTAGAGAATTGCTGCGGCTACGAGAAGTGACAACCAATATGTTTGAAAAAATCGTTTCACATTTTTTCTCCAAAACAAAGGTCACCGGCATCGCCCAATCCCGGTACAATATATTTATGTTCGTTGAGCACAGGATCAATGGCTGCCACCCAAAGGATTGCGTCTTCAGGCATGGTTTTTTGCAAGTATTCGACCGCCTCTTGGCTGGCAATCACCGATGCGAGGAAGAGCTTGCGCGGCTTGCCGTTTTTCAGGAGCGCTTGATAGGTGAGCTCCATCGAACCACCTGTAGCGAGCATGGGGTCGGGCAAAATGAGCGTTTTGCCGTTCAAATCGGGCGAAGCCATGTATTCTACCACAATCTCAAGGTCCGTATGCTGCTCGTTGGTGTATCGGCGATAGGCAGAGATAAACGCGTTTTCAGCCTTGTCAAAATAATGGAAGAGTCCATCATGGAGAGGCATGCCAGCACGCAGGATAGTGCCGAGTACAATCTGATCTTGCGGCACGTGAAGAGTACAGGAAGCCAGGGGAGTTTGAATGGTTTCAGGAGCATAATCGAGCTCCTTACTAATCTCATACGCCATAATCTCACCAATACGTTCGATGTTCCGGCGGAAACGCATGGAGTCGCCTTGGATACTTACGCTGCGGAGTTCTTTAAGGAACTGATTGATGACATTGTTGGTCTCGGATAAATGGATGACTTTCATGCGGATATGATTATTTTCCCTTAGCAGCGGCCTTGATAGCCGCTTCTGTGGATTTAAGGGTAGAATTGATAATTTCCATATTAGCCTTGTTTTGATTCAAAAGGCTGTTGAGTCGGGTTTCCTTATCGGAGAGTTCGATTAGGAAACTGTTGAGTCGGTTAAACTCTTGATTGAGCGTTTCCGATGAAGTGGTACCGTTTTGCTGCTTAATCTGCTGACTTTGCTTGATAGCATCGAGAAGTTCTTTTCTTGTTTGCTCAAACAAAGCCCGATGCGTAGTAATAGCCTCATCGGAATTATCGAGCGTGCTCAAGATTTGGCTCTGCTTATCCATCTGAAGGATAAGCTCGTTAATCTTCTTGATAGTAGCTTCCATTTGCTTATCGAGGTAGGCAGAAAGGGCTTGGCGCCCTTTGTAAAGTTCCATCTGGGCATCGTAAAGCAATCGCTCGGTCTTAAGCGTTTTCTGCATTGCCATGATGGCTGATTTTTCTTCTTTTAAACGAGATTGAATAGTAGCGAGCACCGCAGCGTAGTTTTCGTCTTTTTCATACGAGTCGCGAAGTTGCTCGAGATTGAACGAACAGATGGTTATATCCAGTGGCGTGAGGTATTGATACGTGGTGCTTACGCCGACCGATTGAAGGCCTTCACCTGCTTCTTGAGCGGCTACTGAAAATGCCATCAGAAAAGAGGCTATGAGCATGTAAAATTTTTTCATTGTGATATAGGATTTTAAACAAAAACAAGAATTTTGCCGCAAAGTTACAAAAATTATTCCAAATTTGAAAAACTTTTTTTGATATTTCGATAAAATTTCGTACCTTTGCAGTCGATTTCTACAAAAAAACACTTAAAATGAACAGTTTACCCCAGCATTTCGTATATCGTCAGGATGTCATTGACTTCCTGACCGTAAGCGTGCAAGTATGCGGTTTTCTCGAAAAAATTGCGGAAGAAGACAAGGTGGAAGCAGTGGAGAAACTCACTTGCCTTCTGCCGATGCTGTATTTGAAAGCGCGTCTGCTGGACAAGCCCGATCAGGAGCTTGACGATTATGTGGAGACCTTCTGCACGGAGGATCAATACGAAGTGGTGAGAGGTACAGTTGCCGCGTTGCTTGGATCTGACGACACCTATCTTGAAGTGCCGGTGGAAGAGGGGCGTTATGGCGATGTATCCGAGACGCGTTTTATCTCAGAGCAATTGGCCGATATCTATCAGGAGCTCTTTGACCTTGCCGCCAATTATCGAACGCAGGAGACGGCCGTGATGAACGATGCCATCTTAGCTTGTTTGGAAGCGTTTGAGATGCATTGGGGACAGAAACTGCTGAGTGTGTTGCGGGCGATGGATGTGCTCCGCAATGATCCGGAGTTTAGTAATAGCGAAGACTAATCTGATATGAAAGAAAACCATTTTCCCCATCGTATTTCCAAGGATTTGGTGCATTGGATGCCGCTCGTGGCTTTCGAGGGCGAGACGTATGTAATCAACACTATAGAGCAAGTGCCGGAAGCTGTGGGTTGGCTCAATCAGCAGACCATTGTAGGAGTAGATACGGAGACGCGTCCGTCGTTTCGTCGTGGGCAGCACTACCCTGTGGCGCTTGTGCAGATTGCTACCGAGGAGCGTTGTTACCTCTTTCAGCTCAATCAAATTGGTTTGCCGCAGGAACTTGCGGATTTCTTTGCTAATAAGAACATTAAGAAAATCGGTTTGGCTTTTAAGGATGACCTTGCTGGATTGCAGCATCGACGTCCGTTTACGCCCGGAAACTGCATCGATGTGCAGAAGTTGGTAGGCGAATATGGTATTCTCGACCTCGGATTACAGAAGATTTTCGCCATAATTTTTGGTAAAAAAATATCTAAGAGTCAGCAACTTACGAATTGGGAAAACATGGTGCTGACTCCTGAACAGGCGCGCTATGCATCTACGGATGCGTGGGCTACCTTACTAATTTACAACGAATTGATACAGACGAAGAAGTTGCCCAAGGCCGAGGCAGAGCAACTCCGGATCGATGACCTGAAGAAGCAGCACGAGCACCAGATGGCCGTTTTGGCTGCTCGTCAGGCGGCGGCTGAGGCTGCTAAAGAAGACCAGAAATAGTGAGTGAAGCCGAAATCTAATTGGCTCGAAAAAGGGCAAAAAAATGAACGAAATTATCCTTCATAAACATAAAGAAGAGTCGCTCCTGCGGTTTCATCCGTGGGTGTTCTCCGGTGCAATCCGTAAGATCGTACTCGAAAAAGATTACCCCTACGATACGATTGAGGAGGGCGAACTGGTAGTGGTGAAAAGTGCTGATGATGCGGTGCTCGGCGTTGGTCATTGGCAAATAGGCAGCATCGCTGTAAGAATCCTAGAATTTAATTCGGATTGTTTGCCGGAAGACTTTTGGGAGCAACGCATTCGTGCCGCTTACGAGGTGCGGAATAAACTGAATTTGGTGCGCCTTAGCAGTAATGATTCTTTGCAAAACAACACCTACCGTCTCATCCATGGCGAGGGTGATTTTCTTCCAGGACTAATAGTGGATATTTACGATGATACGGCTGTTATTCAAGCCCATTCGGTAGGTATGCATAAGAGCCGCATGCAGGTGGCTGAAGCCGTGATGCAAGTTGTGGAGCAGGTGAAGAACGTGTATTATAAATCCGAAGGTACCTTGCCCTTTAAAGCTCCCATCCCCGAGGAGGAGAAACGCGACAAATATCTCTTTGGCGGCCCCACCTCGTGTATTGGTACGGAAAACGGTTTGCTATTTGGCATAGATTGGCTAAGGGGGCAGAAAACGGGGTTCTTTGTGGACCAACGCGAGAACCGCGCCCTGCTAGAGCGTTATGCTGCCGGTAAGGATGTGCTGAATATGTTTTGCTACACGGGTGGATTTTCGGTGTATGCCCTCCGCGGAGGAGCACACAAAGTCGATTCGGTAGATTGCTCCGAGAAAGCCATCGAGTTGGTAAGGCAAAACGTGGCCCGCAATTTTCCTGACTGCACCAATCATACGGCCATAGTGGACGATGCATTTCATTTCTTGGAAAACAATAAAAATCAATACGACCTCATTATCCTTGACCCACCGGCTTTTGCCAAGCATCGTGGTGCCATCAAGAACGCGCTCCAAGGCTATAAGCGACTCAACGCCAAAGCCTTTCAGCAGATTCGTAAAGGAGGCATCCTCTTTACCTTCTCCTGCTCGCAGGCTATCGACAAGGAGATGTTTCGCTTGGCCGTGTTCTCCGCAGCGGCTATGTCGGGGAGGAAGGTGCGCATCCTCCATCAGCTAACCCAACCGCAGGATCATCCGGTGAATATATACCACCCGGAAGGGGAGTATCTGAAGGGGCTTGTTCTGTGGGTGGAATAGCGAAATGGAGTATCGAATAAGAAAGAAAAGCATATAAAAAGGCACTATTTGCATAAAAAATGCGTTTTTTCTTCTAAAAATTTGGTCAATCCAAAAAAAAGCATTACCTTTGCACCCGCTTTACGGACTGATATCCGAGCCAATGGTACCTTGGATGAGCGGTTTAGTCCCCGGTCTGCAAAACCGGTCAGTGCGGTTCGACTCCGCAAGGTACCTCATGTGAGCCGCCTAATGGCGGCTTTTTTGATACCCCTATGGATAATCTGATAAACGATATTACTTCTAAAGAATACGAATACGGTTTTACTACCGATATCGATACGGACATCATTCCGCGCGGGCTGAATGAAGATGTGGTGCGCCTGATTTCTAAGAAAAAAGGTGAGCCCGATTGGCTGCTTGAGTTTCGCCTAAAAGCATATCGAAGATGGACGCAAATGAAGTTGCCTACGTGGGCACATTTGCGTATTCCCGAGATTGATTTTCAAGCGATATCTTATTATGCAGCTCCTAAGACGCATACCGATGAGGAGAAAAAAGAGATTGATCCGGAACTGATGAAGACCTTCGATAAACTTGGTATCCCGCTTGAGGAACGAGCAGCTTTGGCCGGAATGGCGGTTGATGCCGTGATAGATTCCGTTTCAGTAAAAACCACTTTCCGCGAGACACTCCGAGAGAAGGGCATCATTTTCTGCTCCATTTCAGAAGCAGTAAAAGAGCATCCGGATTTGGTAAAACTGTATTTGGGATCGGTGGTGCCGCCCGCTGATAATTTCTATGCAGCCTTGAATTCGGCTGTGTTCTCCGATGGCTCGTTTGTTTATATCCCTAAGGGCGTTCGTTGCCCGATGGAGCTATCCACTTATTTCCGTATCAACGCATCGAATACGGGTCAGTTTGAACGCACGTTGCTGGTATGCGATGAGGGTGGCTATCTCTCCTATTTGGAGGGCTGTACAGCACCGATGCGTGATGAGAATCAGCTGCATGCCGCTATCGTAGAGATCGTAGTGATGAAGGATGCGGAAGTTAAGTACTCTACTGTACAAAACTGGTATCCGGGCGATAAAGAGGGCAAGGGTGGTATTTATAATTTCGTTACTAAACGCGGTCTCTGCCACGAAAATGCACGTCTGTCTTGGACGCAAGTTGAGACGGGTTCGGCCATCACATGGAAGTACCCATCTTGCATTCTGAAGGGCGATAACTCGAGTGCGGAGTTTTATTCAGTAGCGGTAACCAACAACTATCAGCAAGCTGATACGGGCACCAAGATGATTCACATGGGCAGGAACACGCGTTCGCGCATAATCAGTAAAGGTATCTCTGCAGGCAAGAGCGAGAACTCCTACCGCGGATTGGTGAAGGTGCTACCGAATGCGGAGAATGCTCGCAACTATTCGCAATGTGACTCGCTGCTGCTGGGCAGCACGTGTGGAGCGCACACTTTCCCAGATATGCAGATCAGTAACCCTACGGCTACGGTAGAGCACGAAGCTACAACCTCGAAGATATCAGAGGATCAGCTTTTCTACTGTCAGCAACGCGGTATCGGGATGGAAGATGCTGTTGGATTGATTGTAAACGGCTATGCCAAAGAGGTGCTCAATAAGCTGCCGATGGAGTTTGCTGTAGAGGCACAGAAATTACTGCAAGTTAGCTTGGAAGGCTCTGTCGGATAGGCGTTAAGGGTCAACATCCACAATCGTCAATCCCAAAAATCCTGACGGAAGCATATAATTTGTCCAGCCTGAACTTTAGGAAAGGACAACTCTTCTCTGTAAAATCAAGCAACAAATAACGCCTATTTTGCTATCTATGAATGGCAGATTTTGGATTTTCCACGTAAAAATCGGCTTTTTTGCCTAAAAAATTTGGTACATTCAAAAAAAAGCAGTACCTTTGCAATCGCTTTCGTGATTAGCCGCCTATCGTGCTTTGCATGAGCTCGTCAGTCAGAAAGATTATATCGCGGAGTAGAGCAGTGGTAGCTCGTCAGGCTCATAACCTGAAGGTCGGTGGTTCGATCCCGCCCTCCGCAACCAAATTACAGCTTCGTGCTTCGGCTCGAAGCTTTTTTTGTGCTCTATCACCCTCTCCCCCACACATCTGCTTACTCAAAAATGCGCTCGCTTCGCTATTTGTTTCAACGCAAAACTGTTGCGCTTTGCTTTCAGAATGTTCGTTATTACGTATGCTAAAATTCCAAAAAATCACAACAATAGCGATAACTGATTTTGGCATGTTGGTTTATTCGGGTGAAGTCGGTTCTGCAACCGTTCTGCAACCGTACTATCAAAAACAACACCTACTAAATTACTTTTCTGGCGTATAGATGAAAAAAGAGCACCCCTCACGGGATGCTCTTTGGATATGCAATTAAGCATTTTGTGGATTAAGCATTTTGTGGATTACCAACCATGGTTCTGACCAATCTCAGGATTGAGGGCAATCTCGTTGGTAGGAATCGGGAAAAGATAATACTTCTTATCGTAAACACGATCGATGCCATTGCGAGTATCAATATAGCCTTCAGCATTTACCTCAACGCCGTCTAAGCCAGCTGCATAAGCACCCAAATAGATATCGGGGTTATTTCTGGTATCGAGCTTATCGAGCTGATGCCAACGGATGAGCGACCAATAGCGATCGTTCTGGCAATACATCATTTCTACACGGCGCTCACGGCGAACCTCTTGGAGAAGAGTCGTACCGGCTGCAGCTATGGTAACATCTACGCTCGGCATACCTGCATGCTGTGTGCGGATGGCATCAATAGCATCCTTAGCCTCAGAATTATTGCCAAGTTCAGCTTGTGCCTCTGCATAGTTCAGCATAATATAAGAGAGCCAGTAGATCGGAGCATCGGTGGCGTTCGTACCAATAGACTGACGGTCAACAGTAGGAATAGCATCGTTATCAAACAACAATACGCCATAGCCGGTAGTAGAAGTAGATTCAGCACCACCATAACGAGCGTAACCATGGTTAACAAAGTGTACGATAGGATCCACCTGAGCCGACAGACGCGGGTCGCGAGCTGCAAGAACAGCAGAAATATCAACTACTTGATGATCTACATCGCACTTGCCATCAGCAGCTAAAATGGTGATTGCGGTACCCTTATCCGTACCAGGAGCACAAGGCTTTCCGTCGATTCCAAGATACGAATTGAACGCGTCTTTGGTCATACCCATAACCGGAGTAGAACCACAGGTATAGTCGATGGTACCATGTGCAAGTACGCCATAAACATAATGCTTATAAAGAATCATCTCTTTATTGCCAGCCAAGTCAAGAGAGTTGAAGTTAGCGCGGAAGTCGGTATTAAGCTCGTAGTTGGCATTATCCATAATATCCTTGCTCACCTTTGCGCAAACCTCAAGATACTTCTTTGCACGAGCTTCATCTGCCGGTTTCTGACCATCTTGAGCCGAACGATATTTGCAGAACGTACCTTCGTAAAGAGCTACCTCTGAAAGCATAGCCTGAGCAACAGCTTTGTTAAACTCGGTGCGCTCAGCAGACTCTTTGATATTTTCTACAGCAAATTGCATATCTGCAAGTACGCTATCCATCACGAGATCGCGATCCGTACGCTTGCCATATACGATGTCTGCATCGTTCTCATCAATCTCGCGATTAACCCAATAGCAATCGCCGAATGCACGAACGAGTTTATAGTGCTGATAACCGCGATACAAACGAGCGACACCCATCCAATGCGCTTTGGAAGCATTGTCCATAGCGTCAATAGTTGGAATTTTATCGATAAGAATATTTGCTTGGCGAATACTCGAATAACAGTTGTTCCAAACACTATTGGTTGCGGTAACACTCGTAAAGGTCCAAATAGTCGTACCACGCTGAGCTTGGTCGTCGTTGAGCGAGTTGAAATAGAAGTTACCATAGGTGCCGCCATTTCCGTAGCCCGAGAACTCATCGTAGAACTTCTGTGCATAAAGCTCTACGTTCTTCTCACTGGTGAAGTAGTTGTCTTTGGAGAACTCAGTCTCAGGCTTATTATCCAGTACAGAGCAGCTTGCCAAAGCAAGAGTAGCTACTGCCGAAAATAATGCTATCTTTTTCATAATTGTCTTCATTTAAAAAATTAATGCATTTGATATCATCCTTTCAGGAATTAGAACTCAACCTGGATACCGAAAGAATAGGTACGGGTAATAGGTTCGGTACGACCGAATACGCCATTAGCATACGAACCAACACCGGTGTTGATTTCCGGATCAAGCCCAAACTGACGGGTGTGATTTACGAGATCGAATACATTGTTAATAGATGCATAAACACGAATCTTCTCGATAGTTGCCTTACGAGTAGCCTCGCGCGGGAGGGTATAACCGAGAGTGATGTTCTTCAGACGAAGGTAAGCCATATTAACGAGATACTTGGTCTGAGGATAGAAGTTATAGCGGCCAAGACCGAGAACCGAAGAAGAGATGGTACCTTGACCAGCACCGCCACCCATCATAGCAGGGTACTTAGCGTTTTGATCAACGGTGTTGTTTGCGATTTGCTCACTCGTTACATACGAGAGCTGATTAGCATAGAGAGCATCAACGCCACGCATGAACGGCATTACGAATGCAGACTGAGTCCACATATCACGCTTACCTACACCCTGGAAGTAGAGGTCGAAGTCGAGGTTACCGCCCTTACCCTTATTGATGTTGTAATCAAAGCCGGCACGGAGAGAATAGTTGAAGCGCGGAGTGGTATTACCAATCTTGATAAGGTCGCCATGATTTTCGGGAGTACCATCACCAGCGTCAATAACACCATCACCATTCTGATCAACAAACTTGACGTCACCTACGCCATAAACGAACTTACCACTCTCAAGGCTCTTTTGGCTGGCGATACCATTTGCATAACCAGTCACAACGCCTTGGTCGTCATATACGAAGTCTTCTTTGGTGAAATAACGATCGGTCTCAAAGCCCCAGATTTCACCATATTCCTTACCAGTGTAGTTTTGGTTGAGAAGATTCTGGCTATCCCATTGAGTAATAATGGTCTTGTAGTCAGCGAGGTTAGCGGTAGCATATACAGTCCAATCTCCGAAGGTGTCACGCCAATCGATGGTAAGTTCCCAACCGCGAGTGCGCATTGAGCCGGCATTCTCGTAAGCCGAGGTTGCACCAATAACGGAAGGAAGAGCCTTGCCCGGGGCAATCATATTCTTGTTCTCGCGCTGGAACCAGTCGAAGCTTACGTTGAGCGTGTTCTGGAGGAAGCCGAGGTCGAGACCTACGTTCGTAGTTGCGATGGTCTCCCAAGTGAGTGAGCTGGAAACGAGTTTCGGATCAGAGAACGTATCGTACTTAGAAGAACCGGTACCAAGCCAATTTACTGAAGTGCCCTGCTTCGTCATAGTAGCGATAAACATGTTCGTACCGATATCCTGGTTACCAATCGTACCATATGATGCACGAATCTTCAAGTTGCTTACATACTCGCGAGCTTTCTCGAAGTAAGCCTCTTCAGACAGACGATAACCTACAGAGAACGATGGGAAGAAGCCCCACTGATCAGCTGCGGGGAACTTAGAAGAAGCATCCCAACGGCCATTCAACTCGAGCAGGTAGATACCCTTATAGTCGTAGTTTACACGAGCGAAGAAACCGAGTGAACCGGAATGAACCTTCAAATGGGTGTAGTCATAATCCTCGTCGCAGAGAGACAACTCAGGAAGATTGTTATCCATGATAGCGTGGCGCTCGTAGTAGAGATATTCATAATTATACTTATCCATATTACCACCCACCATTACGTTCAAATTGTGGTTCTTGGCAAAGTTGCCGTTGTAATTGAAATAAGCATTGGCAATATGCGAATAACTCTGAGAATTATCCGTTTCTACGAAGGTAGTGGTAGAAAGGGTTGCAAGTGACGGATTTACAGACCAAGTGTTGTAAATCGTAGCAGGAAGACCTACGCCTTTATAGCGGGTGTCGCTCTTAATGAAGGTGTAGTCACCATTGAAGGTGAACTTGTGGTTCTTGATAGAAGACGGTAGGAAGTCGATCTTGAAGAAACCACCAGCACGCATGTTCATAGTGCGGCGAGTAAGATCACCACCTTGATTACGATAGCCAATCATATTACGGCCATCGTAGGTCTTGCCGTCTTCACCCTCGAAATATCCGTAAGGACCGAAGAACGAACCCCAACGCCAGAGATACTGATACGTACCCGAGCGCATATAAACAGACTTGTACTGCTTGTCGCTGTAGTTGAAGCGAGCACCAACCTCAAGCCATTCGTTTGCCTGAGTGCTCAGGTTAACAGTAGCATTATAGCGTTTCAGTTTGTCAGGATTGAAGTTAATCAAGCCCTGCTCCTGGTCGTACCCGAGAGCCATGTAGTACTGCGTCTTACCAGCGTTGCCCTGTACGGAGAGATTGTGCTGCTGAGATGGAGCTGCCTTGTTGAACATGATACCTGCTACATCGTAGTTAGCATAGTAGCCAAGTTCGTCGTAGTCCACACCCCAAATCATGGGCTCATAACCTTTCTTATAATTCTCACCATACTTATCCTGCCATTTTTGTACCATGCCGATAAACTCAGGCGAGTCAAAATACATACCGAAGAGCTCATTAGCATCACCAACGCGGTTGTTTGCTTCTGCCATACCCTTGATTTGTTCCATTACGTTCGGGTACTCAGGAAGAACAGTAGCCTGACTCCAACCGAAGTTGTCAGAATAGGTTACTTTGCACTTGTCCTGGTTCTTAGCCGTCTTAGTAGTAATAAGTACTACACCGAAAGCAGCTTTCGTACCGTAAATAGAAGTGGAGGATGCATCCTTCAATACCGAAATTGACTCGATATCATTGGCATTCAAAGAAGCCAACGGGTTGAAGTTATCCGTTTGCTCCATAGGTACACCGTCGATTACGTAGAGAGGACGAGAGCTACCATTGATAGAACCAATACCACGAATCTCAATCTTTGCATCTTCGTTGATGTCACCATTGGTTTGAGTAATTGTCAAACCCGGAACGGCACCCTGAAGGGCTTTCGTTACGTTAGCCTGAGACTTGCTCTCAAGCGTCTTGGAAACATCTACGGAGCTTACTGCACCCGTGAGGTTTGCCTTCTTCTGAACGCCGTAACCTACGACTACGAGTTCATCGAGGACCTCAGCATCCTCCTGAAGGTTGATAATCATGTTTTTTGATGCGCGAACCTCTTTCTCTTTCATGCCTACGTAAGATATTACGAGGGTCGCATTCTTTTCTGTGACGAGGGTGAACTTGCCATCAAAGTCGGTAATCGTACCGTTGCTTGTTCCTTTTTCAATGACATTCGCACCGATGATTGCCTCACCATTTGCGTCACGTACCACACCACTAACCGTATTCGTGGCCTGGGTGGTGTTGTCAGCCGGGGCTGCCATAGCAATGCCGCTGCCCAGTGTCAAGGCTACCAAAGTAGCTGACACGAATAGAGTTCCTCTGAGGAAATCTACTGCTTTGCGTGTTTTCATACCTGAATATGTAATTGGTTAAACATTTGTTTCCTACCATAAATGAGTATTTCGCGGGATACCCCATGGTATTTCGCGGTGCAAAGTTACACTTTTTTTTCCATACTACCATACATTTTTATCAAAAAAAATGCATTTTTCCCGAAAACATGTTATATAACATATTTTTTTTTTTGTTCAATTGAAAAAAAAGCAGTAATTTTGCAGCGGTAAAAAAGACTTTTTCGTTAAAACGACGATTTGAGGTGATTCGCGGCATCCCATTTGCTCTTTGCTGAAAGTTCTTTTTGCTTGTCCCTTTGCTTTTCGCAAACCAAAAAATCTCCAAATTCAGCAATATTTTAATGCTGCAAAGGTGTATCTTTATCCCAATGCAGCACGTTGTGAGGTGTGGGGTAACCCGCACCTTGTTGCTTTATGCCACACCTTATACTACACTCCTTATATATATATATTATAGTGGCTCCCACTAATAAAGGTATTAACATAATAATCTCACTTGTTTTTCGAACGCTCATTTTTCCTCGCACGTAGTTGTTGTGCTTGCACGTTGTTTTCACAAGCAGAACACGTAGTTCGTACGTGTTTTTGTGTGCGATGAACGTGCGATGACTGTACGATGGTCGTGCGATGAATACTGAGTAACACCACAAAAGGTCCTTGCCCTGCGGGCTGCTATCTAACAAGTAAAAGCAACCTTTGCACTGGAAAAATAAATTTTTCCGATGCGCCGGTTGCTTTTCCTTGTGATCCGGTCGGGATTATTTTATTATCCCTTGCCCTGCGGGCTGCAGTCTAACAAGTAAAAGCAACCTTTGCACTGGAAAAATAAATTTTTCCGATGCGCCGGTTGCTTTTCCTTGTGATCCGGTCGGGATTCGAACCCGAGACCCACAGCTTAGAAGGCTGTTGCTCTATCCAGCTGAGCTACCAGACCATGGATTTTCATAACAAATGACATTCGCACGATTGCATTATCGCTGATGCTGTGCTGAACCGCCATTACTGACAGCAGTATGTCAAGCTGCTACATGGCACAATTCTTGTAATAAAAATGTGCCCTCCGAAAGGAGATTTTATAACATTTATTACACTAATGGCCATAATCCGGTGCAAAAGTACAACATTTTTTTTATTTATCCAAATTTTTTTGACGAAAGATTTGCTGATTTTAAAAAAAAGTAGTAATTTTGCAGCGATTTTTAGTTTCGGGTATTGTGTCCATATACCTGAAACACGTATTTTTTTATATAAACTATGAGACAGCTAAAGATTACAAAGTCTATCACCAACCGCGAGAGTGCCTCGCTCGACAAGTACCTTCAGGAGATTGGTAGAGAGGAACTCATCTCGGTGGAAGAAGAAGTAGAATTGGCTGGCCGAATCAGAAATGGCGACAAAGCCGCATTGGAGAAACTGACCAGAGCCAACTTACGTTTCGTGGTTTCCGTGGCAAAACAGTATCAAAACCAAGGCCTTAGCCTTCCGGACCTTATCAACGAAGGCAACTTAGGCCTTATTAAAGCCGCTGAGAAATTCGATGAAACGAGAGGTTTTAAGTTTATCTCCTATGCCGTATGGTGGATTCGCCAGAGTATCCTTCAGGCGCTCGCAGAGCAGAGTCGTATCGTACGTCTGCCGCTCAACCAAGTTGGTTCGCTCAACAAAATTAACAAGGCGTTCTCTCGTTTCGAACAAGAACACGAACGCAAGCCATCCGCAGAAGAACTGGCCAACGAACTTGGATTGGACGTAGATAAAGTAGCCGATACGCTGAAGATGTCGGGCCGACACGTAAGTGTGGATGCACCATTCGTAGAAGGCGAAGATAACTCCCTGCTCGATGTGATGCCCAACGACGATTCGCCGATTGCAGACCGCGGACTGATCAATGAGTCCCTCTCCAGAGAGATTGACCGTGCACTCGCTACCCTTACCCCAAGAGAAGCGGATATTATCCGTAAGTTCTTCGGTATTGGTGTGCCGGAGAAGACGCTTGAGGAGATTGGCGAAGAGTTTCATCTTACGCGCGAGCGCGTGCGCCAAATTAAGGAGAAGGCCATCCGCAGGCTTAAGAGCAGCAGCCGAAGCAGGGTACTGAAGACGTACCTCGGCTGATTTATTACATACGTCTTTATCTTTTTACAGGGCCTTTCCTAATAGGGAGAGGTCCTTTTTTATGTCCTATACGCGCCATTTTTGATGGTTTTCAGCGTTTTTATCCGAAAAATTTGGTAATGTCAGGAAAATGTAGTACTTTTGCAGCCTAATATTATTCTCAGCAAAGCTGAGCAACCTCGCAATACATGCCAAGTAAGAAGAAAATAATCAATGACCCCGTGTTTGGGTTTATCCGTATCCAAAGCGATTTGCTCTACGATATTCTCCAACATCCGTATATGCAGCGCCTGAGCCGCATCAAGCAGCTTGGTGTGAGCAATATGGTGTATCCTGGGGCCGTTCATACGCGGCTCAACCATAGTCTCGGGGCCATGCATCTAATGCATGAAGCTATCCATAACCTCCGCGAGAAAGGGATAGCGGTGTCAGAGAGCGAGGAGATAGCATCGATGGCGGCTATCCTGCTTCACGATGTAGGGCATGGGCCGTTTTCGCATGTGTTGGAGAATACCCTCGTCAATGGCATTTCTCATGAAGATATCTCGCTCCTGATGATGCAGCAGATCAATCATGATCTCACCGGCAGCAAGCAGATGACCTTGCAAGGTGAGGTGGAGCGCCCATTAGACGAAGCCATTGCCATCTTCTGCGATGAGTATCCGCGCCATTTCCTCCATCAGCTCATCTCCAGCCAGCTCGATGTTGATCGAATGGATTACCTCTGCCGAGATTCGTTTTTTTGCGGGGTAACAGAAGGCAGCATCCCTTCGCAACGCATTCTGAAAATGCTCAACGTGGCATCCGACCGTCTTGTGCTCGATGCCAAAGGCATCTACAGTGTGGAAAAATTTATCGTTGCAAGGCGGTTGATGTATTGGCAAGTGTATCTGCATAAAACATCGGTGGCAGCCGAGCAGGTGCTTATCAACATCCTCCGCAGAGCCAAGACGTTGGCCATGCAGGGAGAGGATATTTTCGGCACACCGGCATTGCGCTTTTTCCTCTATAATCGCGTCAAAAGAGAGGATTTTCAGTTGGGCTCTGAGGCGCTGAAGCAATACGCGCTCCTCGACGACACGGATATTCACAGCGCGATGAAAGTGTGGGAGCAATCCGATGACGTGATTCTATCCACCCTCAGCAGAGCTTATACCAACCGCCAACTCTTCAAGAGTCGCGAATTGCAGCAGCCGCTATCTGACGAAGAGCGCATGCGTTTGCGGAAAGAGTATGCTATCCATTTTGGCATTGCCGAGCAGGATGCGGATTATTTCTTCTGCAGCCACTCCATCAGCAGTAGGGCTTATTCTGACAAAGATGATGCCATCGATTTGCTCTATGCCGATGGCACGATTCGCAATATCGCGGATGCCTCCGATATGTGGAATCTGACGGCACTCACTCGGCAAGTTCACCACGATTATTTATACTATTACAAGATTTGATATGACGTTTTCAGCACAACAAATAGCAGCATTAACCGGTGGCACGGTGATTGGCAATCCGGAAGCAGCGGTGAGCGACGTATCGCCTATTGAGGCGGGAAAAGCAGGCACGCTCTGCTTCCTCGGCGATGAGAAGTTCCTGCCCTTCTTGAGCGAAACGGAAGCGAGTATCGTATTGATGAGCCGCAGCATCCCCTTTGATGGTCAAACGCGCGCCACGCTTATCCTCGTGGACAACGCCCGAGGTGCTATGGCTCAACTCCTGCAAGTGGTGCAGCAGATGATGCAACCCAAGAAAAAAGGCATCGAGCAACCGTGCTTTATCGCGGAGGGAGTAACGATTCCTGAGGATGCTTATGTAGGGGCGTTTGCGTATATCGGAAAGGGTGCGGTAATCGGCCGCGGAGCGCAGATTTATCCGCAGACTTTTATCGATGAAAACGTGAAAATTGGCGATTTTACCACGTTATATGCCGGTGTAAAAATATATTACAACACAGTAATCGGCCAACGCTGTATCATCCATAGCGGAGCCGTGATTGGTGCCGATGGTTTTGGGTTTGAACCCGATGCCACTGGTGAACTGAAAAAAGTGCCGCAGATTGGCAATGTAGTGATTGGCGATGACATCGAGATAGGCGCTAACAGTTGCATCGATCGGGCTATGATGGGTAGCACCACGGTGGGCAACAACACGAAGATTGACAACCTCGTTCAGCTCGGGCACAACGTGCAGGTGGGCGAGCGAACATTGATGTGCGCACAAGTGGGTGTGGCCGGTAGTACGACCATCGGCAGCCGCTGTATCTTAGCCGGACAAGTGGGCGTAGCCGGACATATCCAGATAACAGACGACTGCATTTTCGGCGCCCAATCGGGTATCGCCGGCAACGTGCGTAAGGCCGGCACCTATATGGGCACCCCTGCTATTGATGCAGCCGTATGGCGGCGATCGGTAAGCGTTTTTAAGAACCTTCCGGAGATGCAACGCATCGTTTATAAACTCAATAAGCAATAGCCCCAAACTCTCCTCAATGAGTCCACAATGCCTCCTCAATGAGTCCACAAAGCCTCCTCAATGAGTCCACAACACTCCACAAATAAGCATATCCCCAAAACAAACAATAACCCTCCTCAAACAACAGCAAATGAAACAACAGACGATACGAACCTCTTTTGAACTGAGCGGCAAAGGGCTGCATACCGGACTGATGATCCGCGCAGTCTTCAAGCCCGCAGCCGAAGATACCGGCCTGCTGATTCGCAGAGTGGATCTGCCGGGGCAACCTGCCTATCGCGCTTTGGCTCAATACGTGAGCGCCACCGAGCGTGGCACTGTTCTCTCTGCCGGAGAATGGAAAGTATCCACAATCGAGCACGCGCTCTCAGCATTGTATGCCCTCGGCATCACCAACTGCGAGATCGAGCTGGATGCTCCCGAGATGCCTATTTTGGATGGTAGTGCCAAGCCGTTTGTAGATGCCATCCTCCAAGCCGGCATCCAAGAGCAAGAAGCAGAAGCACCTGAGCTCGTGATTGACCGCACCATTGAATATCAGGCGGCAAGCGGAAGCTCCTACCGCCTTGAGCCGGCCGATGAGCCGCAGTTTGAGGTGGAGATTGCCTTCCCCGGCAAGCTGCTCCACGACCAGTTGGCAGAGCTCAATCACCTGAGCGATTATGCGGCAGAAGTGAGTTATGCCCGCACGTTTTGCTTTGTGAGGGAACTGACTTACTTGCTCTCGCGCGGACTCATCAAAGGTGGCGATTTGGACAATGCGCTCGTGATTTATGAGCAACCCATTCCGCAAGATCAGATGAATCTGCTCACCGATATGCTTGGCCAGCCAAGGCAGAACGCCAGTAAGCTCGGTTATCTCTCGCCACTCCATTTCGAAAACGAGCCCGCACGCCACAAATTGCTCGATTTGATCGGAGATTTTGCGTTGCTCGGATGCCGCATAAGAGGTAAGGTTCGAGCCTGCAAACCCGGCCATGGCGGCAACACAGAATGCGTAAAGAAACTTACCGAAATGTATTCGGTCTAATAAAAACCATAATTATTAACTCCCCATAAAACCTGACAATATGATTCATCCTCTCGCATGCGTCCATCCGGGCGCGAAAATCCATGAGACGGCCGTGATAGGGCCGTTTGCATATATCGAAGACAACGTAGAAATCGGCCCTCGCACAGAAGTGATGGCCAACGCCTCCGTAATGTGGGGCGCACGCATTGGTGCCGACTGCAAGGTCTTCCCTTCTGCGGTGGTGGGCGCTATTCCGCAAGACTTGAAGTTCAAGGGTGAAGAGACCTTGGCCATCATCGGTGATCGTACTGTCATCCGCGAATGCGCTACCGTACACCGCGGTACGGCCTCCAAGGGTAAGACCGTGGTAGGCAACGACTGCTTGATCATGGCTTATTGCCATGTAGCGCACGACTGCATTCTCCACGACCATATCATCATGAGCAATGCCGTTCAGCTGGCTGGCGAAGTGGAGGTGGATGATTATGCCATCCTCGGCGGTGGCAGTCTCGTTCATCAGTTCACTCATCTTGGTGCACATATCATGCTTCAAGGCGGCACCAAGGTAACGAAAGACGTCCCGCCCTTCTGCATTGCAGCGCGCGAACCGATGCAGTATTGCGGCATCAACTCTGTGGGGCTCAACCGACGCGGGTTCACCAAGGAGCAGATTGGGGCCATCCAAGATACCTATCGCATCCTCTACAGCCCGCTCTACAACGTATCGCAAGCACTGGAGCGTATTGAACAAGACCTGCCCGTAAGTCCCGAGCGAGACTTGATTCTGAACTTCGTAAAAAACAGCCCGAGAGGAATCGTAAGAGGTGCGCTCTAAGCCTCTATTGCTAGAAAATCCATAATCTAAGCAACAAGATTTTGGGGTATTGTAATTGAAAAATCGTTTTATTTTTTGGTATAAATTAAAAATTTACGCGTATGAATTTCATTGAAGAAATCGTAGAAAAAGACTTGCAGGAAGGTGTAAATGACGGCAGAATACAGACGCGTTTTCCGCCCGAACCGAATGGCTACCTCCACATTGGTCACGTTAAAGCCATCTGTATGGATTTCGGCATCGCTGAGAAGTACAATGGCGTTTGCAACCTCCGCTTTGACGATACCAATCCGGTGAAAGAGGATACCGAGTATGTAGATAGCATCACCAACGATATCAAGTGGTTGGGCTTCAAATGGGGAGAGATTTTCTATGCTTCTGACTACTTCGAGCAGCTCTACGAACTGGCTATCCGCATGATCAAAGCAGGTAAGGCTTACGTTGATGAGCAGACGGCTGAAGAGATTGCTGCACAGAAAGGAACGCCTACCGAACCGGGTGTTAACTCTCCCTATCGCGATCGTCCGATTGAGGAAAACCTCCGCCTGTTTCAGCAGATGCAAAACGGCGAGATTCCTGACGGTAAGATGATTCTCCGCGCTAAGATTGATATGGCTAACCCCAATATGCATTTCCGCGACCCGATTATGTACCGCATCATCACCACCCATCCGCACCACCGCACTGGCCGCAGATGGAACGTGTATCCGATGTATGATTTTGCACATGGTCAGTCAGATTATTTTGAGGGAGTCACCCACTCGATCTGCACATTGGAGTTTACCGTTCATCGTCCGCTCTACGACTATTTCATCGATGAGATGCTCAAGGTGAGCACCAACGAAGACTGGGGCACACCCGCCAACAGCCGTCCGCATCAGTATGAGTTCAACCGCCTGAATATTACCTACACCGTGATGTCCAAGCGCAAGATGCTGCAGCTCGTGAAGGAAGGCCTCGTCAGAGGTTGGGACGACCCCCGTATGCCGACCGTTTGCGGCTTGCGCCGTCGCGGTTATACCCCTTCGGCCATCCGTAAGTTCATTGACACCATCGGCTACACCAAGGTAGAGGGTATGATTGATTACACCTGGCTCGAAAACGCCATCCGCGAAGACCAGAAAGAGCAGGCTCCGCGCGTATGTGCCATCTTCGACCCCATCCGCTTGGTGCTGGATAATTATGAGGGTGAAGAAACGATCATCGCTCCGAATATCGATGGCCATGAGGAGCTTGGCACACGCGAGTTGCCGTTTGCCAAGGAGCTTTGGATCGAACGTGCAGACTTCCAAGAGGAGGGGGATAAGAACTTCTTCCGCCTTAGCCCGATGGGTCGCGAGGTGCGCTTGAAGAACGCTTATATCATCCAGGCTACCGGATGTGAAAAGGATGCTGACGGACGCATCACTACCGTGCATGCCACGGTGGATCTCACCTCTAAGTCCGGTACGGAAGGTGGTAATAGAAAGACCAAAGCAACCATCAACTGGGTAGAATGTAAGTCGGCTGTCGATGCTGAGGCACGCCTTTACGACCGCCTCTTCGCCGTAGAGAACCCCTCGGCAGAGGAAGGCGATTTCCGTGACCTCCTGAATCCCGACAGCCTCAAGATTGTCAACTGCAAAGTGGAGAGCGCTCTCCGCAAGGAGATGCACGAGCCCGTTTACCACGATGGCATTGCCGAGCAGCATCATTACCAGTTCTTGAAGCAGGGATATTTCGTTACCGACCCCGACACCACCGCCGAGAAGCTTGTGTTTAACCGCACAGCTTCGCTCAAAGACAACTGGCAAAAGAAATAATCTTGATGCTGAATATCAGGCAAATAGATGGCAAAGACTACGTCTTCTGCGTTTGGCGCCGCAAATTCGTGCGCCTTACGCCGGAAGAGTGGGTTCGGCAAAATTTCCTTCACGCTTTGGTGGCGCAAGGGTATCCTCAAGAGCGCATTGCAGTAGAGGCTTCCATTGCAGTGGCCGAGCTGCAGAAGCGATGCGATGCTATCGTATATGATGGTCAGCTGCAACCCGTTTGCATCATTGAGTTTAAAGCCCCTACCGTCAGCCTTACGCAGAAAGTGTTTGACCAGGTTAGTGTCTATAACCGCCGCCTTTGTGTGGACTATTTCATTTTGAGCAACGGACGCGAACATACGGCTTGCCTTGTTGCCCCAACGGGCTACACACGTCTCGAAGCGCTCCCCACTTATCAGCAACTATGTCAGAAAAAATAATCGAACTCTCCGATAATCTTGATACCCGCACCTTTTACGGGGTGAATAATCAGAATATCCTCTGCTTGAAGAACATGCACCCGCAAGTGCGTGTGGTGGCGCGTGGTTATACCGTAAAAATGAGCGGATCCGACGAAGAGATGCAGCGTTTTGAAGACGATATGCGGAAAGCCGAACGCTTCTGCATAGAGCACAATATGCTCTCTGAGGAGATTATCCTTGACCTTATTAAGGGAGCCGAGCCGCAGGTGTTCAAACACGATAACCTGATTCTGCATGGGGTGAACGGCAAGTCTATCCTTGCGCGCACAAACAACCAGCAGAAGTTGCTTCGCGATTATGAGAAAAACGACCTGCTTTTTGCTATCGGTCCGGCCGGTTCGGGAAAGACGTACGTAGCTATTGCTTTAGCCGTGAGAGCGCTCAAAAATAAGGAAGTACGTAAGATCATCCTCTCGCGTCCTGCCGTAGAAGCCGGCGAGAAATTAGGCTTTCTGCCCGGGGATATGAAGGAGAAAATCGACCCCTATCTGCAGCCGCTTTATGATGCGCTGGAGGATATGATTCCTCAAGCCAAACTGCAAGAATATATGGAGAAAGGCGTTATTCAGATTGCGCCCTTGGCTTTCATGCGCGGCCGAACGCTTTCCGATGCCGTTGTTATCCTCGATGAGGCGCAAAACACCACTGTGCCGCAGATTAAGATGTTCCTCACCCGCTTGGGCATGGGCTCCAAGATGATCATCACAGGCGACCTTACGCAGATCGACCTGCCTCATTCGCAGCGTAGCGGCCTCATCGATGCCTGCAACGTGCTCCGCGAAATCCCGGGCATCTCGTTTATTCATTTCTCCGAAAAAGATATCGTAAGGCATCCGCTTGTAGAGCGCATCGTAAAAGCTTACGGCAAAGGCGAATAACCGCAACCATCCTATTTCTATAAAGGGCATCCAGCATCGGATGCTCTTTTTTGTTGAATCAACGCGCATCTCGAGTAAAAATCAGGGTACCCTTACTCTAAAAAGTGTAACGCTCACTCCGTTCCCTGTTTGTAACGTTATCCTTACTCTAAAATGTGTAACGTTTGTAACGTTTGTAACGTTTTGACGTGTATGTCAAAACATTGTCTTTTCCTAAAAAAAGTAGACAGGTTAATACTATTTTTCCTAAGAAAGTAGACGGTTTCCTAAAAAAATTGACGAAGCGTTACAAGCGTTACAAACATTACACATTTGAGAGTAAGGAATCATCAACTATGCTTTTTTCAGCCATTACCCCCTACTTTTTACCACTTTACTCCCTACTTTTCGGTATTTTATATGCCATTTTCCCATGTGTTTAAATGATAAATTTGGGGGGTTATTTCTTAGGGGGGGAGTATTATATTATACTATATGCGCACACGTGCCTGAGACTCAAAAATGTGTAACGTTTGTAACGTTTGTAATGTTTTGACAAATATGCTAATACGTTCTGACATAAAATACAACACGAAATATTTGTAAATATGCAACTCCTCTGTATTTTTACAGAGTTAATTGCATTTTTTTCGGATTTCGTGCATTTTACCTTTTTTTTATCCAATTTTTAGCAGTAATTTTGCACCGCAATCGTCGGAGATGGCTTCGCTAACGAAAGTCTCTTCCCGGGTCAGAGACTTTAAGCGCTCCGCATCTCCTCCTCTCCCCATTCGAGCATAGCACTCTGGGGGCCCCAACGGAGACGCATCGCACGTTCATCGCACTCTCATCGCGTTACCATCGCACACACGTACACGAGTAGTCAACAAGCGCACATGGTGTTTCCTGCAGATGCAAGTCGAGTTTTAAAATAACAACGAGCAAGCTCTATTATTCAACGGGCTACGCCCTATTAAACAAGATTAATTTTGGTTACGAGAAATAATTTTGAAAAATTTTGAGAAATTTTGTTCTTTTAAAAAACAAGATTATTCAAGATTAAACAAGATTTTTTTTGAATATAACGAGTAATTTTGTAAAATTTTGTAAAATTTTGTTCTTAAAAAAACAACCTGTCTATTTTGTTCTTTATTGACATACACGTCAAAACGTTACAAACGTTACAAACGTTACACATTTTAGAGTATGGTTGTCTATGTTTTTCAGGAAAAAACAAATTTATATAGAAAAATCCCATCGTTTTTCGTGATGGGATTTCTACCTTTTTCCGTTATTTGGAAATGTACTTACTGTTCGAGGATGGTCATTGCCCATCGAGGAAGATGGTCAACATACTGCTTGGTAAGGTTGCCGTTTTCAAACTCTAAGATAAGTTTGGCCATCTTGTTGTGCTCGGAGTTGTCGAAGATATACGCGTGGTCGGCGATGCGGGTGAGCGCACGGCTGTTGAGCAACGACTCCATATATCGGCTGATGATGGTGGGTATCGCGATGCTGTGACCGCCCTTCATTACACGGATAGCTACACGCGAAGCGTGTACAGTAGGCGAATAGGTGCATACGAAGATATAGATCACGTGATAGCCTGCTGCTTTGGCGCGACGAATAAAATCGAGTTTGCTCAATCCGCTGACCGTTTCAAACGCGATGGATTTCTTCTCGCGCAGACACGACTCACGTTGGTCATAGCAATACACCTCCGACTTCTTGATGGCATCATCGTTGTTCCAACCGCCAAAGAGATTCTGCGCAATGAAATCCTGATTCTGATACACCATCCCTTTGAGCCATCCGCATTTAGCCAACCGCGTCATGATAGTGGTCTTTCCCGCTCCGTTCGGACCGGCCATAATCACGAGCGTAGGCCGCTGGCCATCCACAGCTTCGCGCTCCACATCTTGCGTGGAGATATGAGTGGTTTCAACGTGGGTAAAATAATCTTCGAGCACCTCTTCGTTGGTGCGTTCCACCTCTTCGTAACATGGTCCCAAAGCGGTGAAAAACTCATCGAGCGGGAGATTGTCGAGGTCTTTAAGCCGCAGCGTGCTATCGTTGATAGCCAATCGGTCTTGCGGCGCTGCATTGAATTCTGCCATAGTTATTGTGTTTTTTGATGGTAAATATCGTTATTTCAAAAGGTGCTCAATGAGCCAATTTGCGCGCTTTTGGCGGTGCTCCGGATATTGCCAATGGCCGCAATCAAGGGGAGTAAAAAGCTCCTTCTCGGCTGTCAGTACGTTGTATGCACAGAAGGTGCTGGTGGGGCAACATACATGGTCGTTGAAGCCAATCTGGAACCAAACAGGGCAGGTGATGAGACGGGCGAAATTGACTACATCGTAATAGTCGAGCGTCTGTACACGTTGCTCCTGAATCGATTCAAAAGCGGTGGCACTACGATAGCCATCCTTCTTCATAAGTTGCTTATAATCAGGTTTTCCGCCAGTCCAAAAATGGGGCCATCCTCCCACTCTTCCGCGATATTCGCCCGCCAGTTCGCACATGGCAGGATAGGCTACGGCAGTACACTGGATTCGTTTATCCAGAGCCGCATGCACGATGCTGAGCGCACCGCCCTGACTGCCGCCGAAGCACGCGATACGAGCCGTATCTACGCATGCCATCTCGCAGAGCATATCCACCGTGCGGACCGTGCCGGTAAACACTTTCTTGTAGTAATAGGTGCTGCGGTCGTCCATGCCGAAATTCGGGTAGCCCGCCAATGCAGACTGCCCGAGGGCTGTGTACCACTCTTGGCGCTCCATTACGGGGATACCGTGAATACCCATCTCGAGGGTCATAATGCCCTTTTCGAGGAAATAATCAGGCAAGCCCGGATGCGGCTTCACTCCGGCTCCCGGCCAGATAATCATCACGGGGTATTTGCGCGTAGCGGCCGTATCTGCAGGGTTGACGCCTTTGGGCGTACAGAGTGCGCCATAGAGGTATTCGCCTTTTTTAGTGTTCTGAAAACGCACTTCATACACATCATATGTACCGGTGCAACGCTCGGGATGGAGCGTGAAGAGCGGCTCAAGAGCTGTTTTGCGAGCCCGTTTGATCTCGCTATTCCAAAACTCAAGGAAATCGTTGGGCATCACGGCCGTGGGCTCAATACGGTCGGGCGAAAAGGCGATATTGATGGTGTTGGTATATTTGGTACCATCGTATTCGGTTGTGACCGTCAGTTTCTTAAATCCCGGCACTTTCGAACCGCGCAGTTTCAGACTGATGCTGCCGCTCTTGCCCACAGAAAGGTCTTTCTCCTCCTCTGCCGGACGAATCTCCGGCCCCCATGTATAATGCACCTGCGCATTGGACATAGGCATATAATGCAGCTTGGGTGTAACTTGAATCTGCACGTTTTCGCCTGTTTTATACGTCCAATCCGCATGGTCGGGCGTGAGTTCGATAGTAACGTATCCGCGGGTGTTGGTGCGTTGTGCGAGCGCCAATGTGCTCACGAAAATTAGAAATAATGAAAGAATGCGTTTCATATCGTTTTAATTTAATTTTTTACTTTTTTCTGCGAACCGAAAAACTTTGCGTGCAAAGTTAGTGTTTTTTTCTGACATATGCAAATCTTTACGAAAAATTGTAAACTGAATGTAACATATTCAACTTTTACCCCCAAATCCGCACTGGAAATTTTGAAATATCAAAAAAAAAGTGTAATTTTGCAGCGCAAAACTGTGGGGCGGTCTCATTTATATCCTCCGCAGTCTTTAAACGCACGTATTAATCGTTTTAAAAATAGGTAAAAAATGGTAAGTTTTAAAGAACTCGGTCTTGTAAACACTCGTGAGATGTTTGCAAAGGCAATCAAGGGCGGCTATGCTATTCCGGCCTTCAATTTCAACAACATGGAGCAGCTCCAGGCAATCATCACGGCTTCTGCTGCTACCAAGAGCCCTGTTATCCTTCAGGTATCTAAGGGTGCTCGCCAGTATGCTAACCAGACCCTGCTCCGCTACATGGCTCAGGGTGCAGTAGAGTATGCTAAGGAGCTCGGTTGGGAGCATCCGCAGATTGTGCTTCACTTGGATCATGGTGATAGCTTCGAGACCTGCAAGAGCTGCGTTGATTTCGGCTTCTCTTCGGTAATGATTGATGGTTCGCACCTGCCTTATGAGGAGAACATCGCCCTCACTAAGAAAGTGGTTGAATATGCTCATCAGTTCGACGTAACGGTAGAGGCAGAGCTCGGTGTACTCGCTGGTGTAGAAGACGAAGTAAGTGCAGCAGAGAGCCATTACACCAAGCCGGAAGAGGTGGTTGATTTCGCTACCCGCACCGGTTGCGACTCGCTCGCTATCTCTATCGGTACTTCTCACGGTGCTTATAAGTTCACCCGCGAGCAGTGCACCGTTGACCCCAAGACTGGCCGCCTCGTTCCGCCCCCATTGGCATTCGACGTTCTCGATGCTATCATGGAGAAACTCCCTGGTTTCCCCATTGTTCTCCACGGCTCTTCGTCCGTTCCTCAGGAGTATGTAGATATCATCAACGCCAACGGTGGCAAGTTGCCTGACGCTGTAGGTATCCCCGAGGAGCAACTCCGCAAAGCAGCTAAGAGCGCTGTTTGCAAGATTAATATCGACTCTGACTCGCGTCTGGCTTTCACCGCTGCTGTGCGCAAGGTGTTTGCAGAGAAGCCGGGTGAGTTCGATCCCCGCAAGTACTGCGGTCCTGCTCGCGATATGATGATTGAGCTCTACAAGCATAAGATTATCAACGTGCTCGGTTCTGATGGTAAGGCTGAGTAAGTTCGTTTGCTATTAACCATATCCCCGCCCCCACCGGGGTGGGGATTTTCAATATGGGTTCCTTTTCCGAACCCGCCTCATTATTCACTAATTTTTTGATTCTCATGCTTTTGGCATGCGTTTCTCCTAATTTCTAAGTATCATGGCATTTCCATTTATGACAGCCGATGAGGCTGCCGCATTGGTTTTCGACGGTGCAATCTGCGGCATGGGTGGTTTTACTCCGGCAGGTGCTCCTAAAGATGTTCCTACTGCTATTGCTCACAAGGCCGAAGCACTCCACGCTGAAGGCAAACCTTTTAAGATTGGTGTGTACACTGGCGCTTCTACCGGTGACTCGTGCGATGGTGCATTGGCTCGCGCACATGCTATCGCATTCCGTACGCCATATCAGGGCAATAAAGACCTCCGTACGGAGCTCAATGCCCAAGGCGCACATTACTTCGACATGCACCTCTCTGAATTGGCGCAAGACTTGCGTTACGGGTTCCTTCCCAAGCCTGATTTTGCTATTGTTGAGGCATGCGACCTCGTAGAGAAAGACGGCAAAGTGGAGATTGTATTAACCGCAGGTGTAGGTAATGTACCTACGTTCTGCCGTTTGGCTGATAAGGTCATCGTAGAGCTCAACGAGGCTATGCCCGCTTCGATGCGTGGCATGCACGATATCTACGAGCCTGCTGACCCGCCACAGCGTCGCGAGATCCCCGTATATAAGCCCTCTGACCGCATTGGCTCTGATTGTGTGACCATCCCCGCTGAGAAGTTGGTGGCTGTTGTGCGCACGAATCGCCCCAATGAGGTTGGTAAGTTTACTCCGCTCGATGAGACTACGGCTAAGATTGGCGCTAACGTAGCTGCTTTCCTAGAGAACGAGATGAAAGAAGGTCGTATTCCGGCTTCTTTCCTGCCTATTCAGTCTGGTGTGGGTAATGTAGCCAATGCCGTTTTGGGTGCACTCGGCGAGAATAAGCATATCCCTGCTTTTGAGATGTACACCGAGGTGATTCAGGATTCCGTTATCGGACTGATGAAAGAGGGCCGCATCAAGTTTGCTTCCGGTTGCTCGCTCACCATCGGTTCGGATAAGCTTCAGGATATCATCGACCATATGGATTTCTTCAAAGATAAAATTGTGCTTCGTCCGCAGGAAATCTCCAACAACCCTGAGCTTGCTCGTCGTATGGGCTTAATCACCATCAATACTGCCCTTGAGGCTGATATTTTCGGCAACATCAACTCGACCCATGTTTGCGGCACGAAGATGATGAATGGTATCGGTGGTAGCGGCGACTTTACGCGCAATGCCTATATCTCTATTTACACCACGCCTTCTACCGCTAAGGGTGGCGCCATCTCCGCTTTCGTTCCAATGGTTTCTCACTTGGATCACTCTGAGCACTCTGTTAAGGTGATCATCACCGAGCATGGTATCGCTGACCTCCGCGGCAAGAGCCCGATTCAGCGCGCTCACGAGATTATCGACAATTGCGTAGATCCCGAGTATCGTCCGATGCTGCGCGAGTATCTCGAAATGAGTAAGACCGCTCATACGCCTCACACCCTCTCTTGCGCATTGGCTATGCACGAGGAATTCCTCAAATCAGGCGACATGCGCAACACCAAATGGGAAAATTATAAGCGTTGATTTCTTTTTGCACAAAAAAATATCAAAAACCGCCGAATCATCCCGATTGGGCGGTTTTTTAACATATTTCCACAATCTATTTACGTTTTTACAAGAAATCTGTTTATATTTCGCAAAAAATATAATAAAATTCCAAAACAAACTGCCATCCATTTGCGCGAAAAAGAATAAGAATTGTTTCTATAGGACTTATACTTCGCGAAAAAGCAGTAATTTTGCAGCGTCTTAGAAATAAGATATTACTACTACTGATTCTTTACTACTACACACTATTAGAATTGTCGAAAGACATTACTACAAATTACTACTAACTACTTGTACATATCGTACATGCAACAATCCCGCAAGCTGTGAAGCTGCGGGATTGTTGTATATGGTGGGTTGTAATCGTTTCCATCTTTCACCTCACAGTCTTCCTCTGGTTTCTCTGCCGGCGCCGTTATGCTCCTTCTTCATGTAATTCAGTCGGTAGCGCACGCTCACGCTGATGGTCTGCGGATCATACACCGAGCGCTGCTCGCCGTGCATAGGAGTTTGCGTGAAGATGATATTTCCCATATCCAATTTGACTTTCTGATAGGCGGTATGGAAGATATCGTTTACTTTCAGCCTTACGGATAAGGCATCGTTTTTCAACCATGTCTTCTGCAGCACCACGCTCAGGTTCCAGTTACACCCCATCAATTCGGCATTTCCCCAATGTGCAGCAGAGAAGAGTTCGCTATTGATTTCTACCACCCAAGGGCCGTGCTTTTTTGTGCGCGTAGGGAAGACGAAAGCGTTGTTCGCGTTGAATATCCACATCGGTTTATTGTAGCGAATAATCCGTTTACCATTTGATTCGCGGCAATCCTCCATCTCCATTTTCAGCCATTGCTTTTGTACGCCTACGGTGTAGTTCATGTGCCATACACCGATGGTGGGGCTGGCGTTGATGAAGGCGCTCAAGCGATGGATGGGCTCCTCAAGATTCACCCAATACATCATGATCTGGTCGTTGTTATCATACGAAAAGGCCCAATCGAAGATGCCGTTTTTCTTGTATTCATAAGTCATCACGCCCGAGAGAAAACGCCACCGGGCTTGGATGGCAGCCTGATGATTAATCTCGTTCTTCAGGTTTGGATTGCCGCTGGTGAGCATATAGCGATTGGTGTATTCGATGCTGCTGCGCAGAGCCCTGTAGTTGGGTCGATACGTTTTTACGGCATACGAAAGCGAGCTTTCCACTTGTCCGATGCGCGTACAGAAAGAAGCCGAGGGGTACACGTTGTGCATCAGTCGTTTTACCTCCTTTTGCAGGCTGCGCGAACGAAAATCCGTACATTCATACCTAATACCAACGTTCAGCACACCCGCTTTGGGAATATTGAAGCCATAATCCGCAAACACACCATATATATTATCGCGTATGCGCGAGGTATCGGCCGGAATGGGGCTGCCGATGGCGCGATACTGATTATGCCGCATCAGCAGCGATACTTCTGCGCCCGCATGCAAGATGCTGATTTTGGAGGGGTAGGCTATTACGAGTTTGCCCGCATACATATTGCCATCTGCGCGGCTGCTGGTCTCTACGCTGCGGTTGTCTGCAGTCGAGATCTCGTCCGTGACCGCTTGCTCGCGCTGGTGCGTGTGGTAATAATCCAGATTGAGGTTGAACTCCAGCTGATGAATCTTGCCCGAGTAGTAAGCTTGTGCGAGCCAACTGTTCAAGCCATCAGACGTCGTGATGCTGCGGCTCTCAAGCAAGTCGCTCGCTTGTCCATTCAGCATCACCGTATCGCTCAAATAGAGATCCGAATGTCCGATGAGGTTGTCTTGACGCTCCATCCGGACACCCGCCGAGTGGTTCTCTCTGATTTGCCAATCGATTCCCAAATGGTAATTCATGCTCGTAAAGTGCTGCTTATACACTTGTTCTGCCGATTGAATAAATGCCTTTCCGGGATTATACATCTCCTGCGTGTTCTTGGCTACGAAGCGGTTCAACCGATGGTCTGATGCTGCAATTCCTCCGATGAAATCGAGGTTTTTGAACCGATAATTGATGTTGATTTGTCCGCCTAACTGATTGTTGGAATAGCGCGGACAATAGGCATCGTTGATACTTGCAAGCAAGCCCCAACCTTCGCCCTCGCGTTTTACGGTACGAATCTTTACAATCGCATTTGCGTCGGCATTATATTGTGCTCCCGGCGTACGAATTACTTCCACTTCTTTGATCTCCGTACTTTGCAAGCGCTCCAACTCGATCGGATCCTCCACTTTGCGTCCATTAATATAATATATAGGTGTACCCTTTCCGAGCACCTCTATCTGTCCTTGCTTGACGACGATTCCTGGCACTTTAGAGAGCACGTCTTCTGCCGTTCCTGCCTGCTCCAATACGCTGCCAGCTACGCGCGTACAGATAGCATCGCCTTTCATGCGCGTTTTCGGAAGGCTCGCTTTTACCGTGATTTCCTCTATTTGAAAAAGCTGTTGGATAGAATCCATCTGCCGGAGTAGCAGACTATCGATTTCTTGCGCTTGTGCGCCATAGCTTATTAGACAGAATAAGATAACAAGGAGCGCATTGGAGGCGAAAATGGAGAAGATGTTTCCCATTTTTGCGGTTGTGTTGAGGTGTTTCATTTTCTTTCGCGTTTTGTTTGACGCCGCAAAATTATAACCTTTATTTTATTCCTGCAAGCCTTGGGGATACATGGTAGGGTATAGTGACAGTTGGTTGAATATGCCGTTTATCCCTATTCTTGTCCATCCGTCCCAAAGCGTATATTTTCAGCTGTTTTGCTTGCGTATTCCAAAAAAAAGCAGTACTTTTGCAAACTGAAATTTATCAATTATGGAAGATATAAATCAGAGAAAAGAAAATTGGGGCACGAATGTGAAAGACTCATTCTATATTGCAGTGGCTGCTGTGGTGGTGCTTGCCTTGTTTCAGCCCTTTAATATTGACGAAGTGGAGGGGCGTATGCTCTTTATTTTGGGCGAAGGCTTGTGTGTGTTTATCTGCACACTCATTGTGTATTTCATCCAGTCCTTCTTCCCGCTTAGGCGCAAACTGATGAACAACCAAACCTCAAAGTTGTTTATCCTCAATATGATAGTGCACTATGCCATTTTTACGCCACTTCTTTCAGCTGTGCTTTGCACGTTTAATATGTGGTATCAGCATTATCCGCTGACTTACGCGTGGCTCAATGAACAAGGCCATTTTACGCTCTATTACTTCTTTATGATGTGCTTTTGGGTTTCCACTATCGGCGTATTCATCATGATTTGGCAATACTATCGATTCCGCACCAGCCGTCTGCAGGAGGAATTGGTAGATGTGCGTGCTATCAATGCCTTGCTCGAAGCGCGTCAGCAGCAAATAGCAGATGCCGCTCCTGAAACGACAGCCGAAGAACAACGACATCCCATCACGATTCAAGGCAATTCACAGAATGCATATCTGGAAGTTGTTCCTAACGATATTATTTATATAGAGAGTATGTCCAATTACGCCGATATTGCGTATATTGAGGATGGTAATACACTGCATGCAACCTTGCGCATCACGCTCAAGCAATTGCGCGAACAATTGCAGCAGACGGAGTGTCTTGTACAATGCCATCGCGCGTTTATTGTGAATTTGAATTTTGTCAGAAGTCTTTCTGTGCGCTCAGCCGGCACGTATGAGCTGGATTTATTTGGTTCGGACAAACGAATCCCCGTCTCTCGAGCCAATGCAGATGCGATGAAGCAGCGTCTGGAAATGTGATTTATTTGGCCCTTTGGAGGATTTACAGCCAATATTGAAACATCTTGTTTTTATACCCAAAAACGTAAAAACAGGTGTATTTTGCAATCTATAAATAGCAAAATGATGAAAATTAGTGTATTTTGATGTTTTTTTCCGAAAAATATTTGGTGGTATTGCAGAAAAGCAGTAATTTTGCATCGTGTTTTTCATGGTATTAGATTTAAGGTTAAGTAAAGATTGGGATGTCGAGATGACATCCTTTCTTTTTTTTTGCATATTTCGGATTTTTTTTGTACCTTTGCAGCCGGAATGAAAAAGCAGACATTTATAGTAAATTTTTGTATATTTTTGCTCGTGTCTTGCAGTCAACAGCAAGTACAAATCGAGCATTACGAGCAGCGCGATGGTTATCGCGTCAGCGAAGTGTATATTCCTTTATCTGCCACCGATAGCATGGCCGCTTATTGGTTGGTGCCCGACTCCGTTCCGGAAGGAGGCTGTTCGGCAGTACTTCTGCTGCACGATCATGGGGCGTGGTTCACTATAGGCAAAGAGAAAATGGTGAAGCCACTACAAGATGCTGACTCGTCTGTATGGATGCAGGCCGACTATTGGGTGAATAAATGCTATGCAGGAGCGTATGTGGCCGATTCGCTTGCTGCGCATGGCTATGCAGTGCTCGTACCCGATGCGCTCTATTGGGGTAGCCGTAGAGCACCCGTTGGCGATATGCATGTAGGGCTCGATTCGCTCAAAATACTTAATAAGATGCTCAAAGTCATGCAGCCTGCATTCTATCAGACTCATCTAAATGCCACAGGGCAGCATTGGTTCTGCACGATTCTGCACGATGATAAAGTTGCTTTCCATTGGTTGCAATCAAGAGAGGAAGTGAACCCGAATAAGATTGGAGCGGCAGGTTTCTCTATGGGAGCTTATCGCGCATGGATGTTGGCAGCTTATGAGCAAGCTGTTGCTTGGTGCTTTGCCGCAAATTGGATGACGACCCTCGAAGCTCACGGTGGCCCATTGCCCAATCCCAGTGCTTACTCTATGTACACGCCTATGCTCGATACGCTCGATTATCCAGAGATTGCAGCTGGGGCTGCAGACCGTCCTTTTATGCTGCTTTATGGCGCCAGCGATCCGCTCTTTCCTTTAGCATCGGTAGAAGAAGCCATTACCGTAATCCGAAAAAAGCAACCGCAAGCTAAGCTCCAAACCAAGATGCTGGATGCTCCGCATCGTTTTACCTGCGAATCACTCGAGTTATTAATCAAATTTGCCGATGAAAACGAGAATAATTAATGAATTTAGCTCCCGTATTCGCCAATTGCTGCTTGCTATATGTTTACTATCTGGGGCCGTTTTTCCGAATGTAAAAGCAGATGAGGTACATGCCGTTTTATCGCCCTTAGATGATAGGGATTGGCTACCGCTGGCTGACAGTTTGGGAGTTAACATTATTTGGTATGAGGCCCCGCAGGATTCTTCGGTGCTGGATTCTATGTATTACGAGTGTATCTCTGAAGCGCGCCAAGGTGGATTGAAAGTGGGTTTTTGGACAATGTTTGATTCCAACCGGACAGTGAGCGAGCAATACCAGCAATTGCGCACGTTTGCCATCAGCGATTCTGCCGATATGATTCCGCTGCTCGTTCTCCCAGAATCGTATCATACGGATAGCTTGCAGCGGTGTCTAGATAGTTGCCGCTCTTACTTCGGGCAATCGCCAGCCCTATGTATGCCTCATGATCAGCCTTTATCGGAGCAGTTTAATCGATACCATACTGTTCGTACGGCCAAAGAAGACAGCTTCCCACATATCCGAATGGCAGAAAAATCGATGGATGATATTCGCAGGCATTATCCCCGTCACCGCTATTTTGAGGATAGCAACTCGGTGCCGGATATGATAGATGTGTCACATTGGCAAGGCGAAATTGATTGGAAGAAAGTATATGATTCCGGCATCCACTATGCATATATTAAAATCAGCCAGGGTAATTCTTTGGCAGATGATCGGTGTCGCGAGAATATCCGCAAAGCGCGTGCAGCAGGTATCCGAGTGGGTGTATATCATTTCTTTACGACCAAATGTTCAGCCGAGGAGCAGTTTCGCTGGTTTTGCAAGCTTTACCGCGAAGAAGAAATGGACTTGCGTCCGATGCTTGATGTGGAGCGCAATACAGGGTGGAGCAAAGAGCAACTGCAGCGGCAAGTAAGCATTTTTTTGGATGCTTGTGAGGCAAAATTCGGATACCGTCCCGTTTTGTATTCTTATCAGATTTTTTATAATAGGTGGTTGGCTTCCGCTTTTTGGCAGGAGACGCTCATGTTAGCACTTTATCGAGAAGATCGTGCTCCTGTTACTGACGGAAAAGGGCATGCTTCTATTTGGCAATACTCCGATCATGGACGAATCAACGGAATTAAAGGACGTGTGGATATGAATAAATTCCATCGCGATCTCGATATTACCTCCCTTCTGCTGCATCCATAATCTAAGCAACATGCATTTCGCATTAGTTAATAGTTTGCTTCGTTGTTGCTCAAATGCTGCAGAATATCCTGCTTTACACTTACGAAGTTTTCCCAAAAATCACCTCTTAGGTAGGTAATTTTATCTCGGAATCCATACGACTCTATCAGTTGAATCAGCAAGTTGAAATTTTTGTTACGCACCTCCAAATCGGCTTGCTTCATATACCGCAAGCCATCATTCACATACGTATTCTTGGGTGGCAGTACATAGATTTTCTTCCAATCATATATCTGCATTTCTCGTTTGATTTTTTCGATTGAATCGGCAGAAATAGCCCTTACGCTAGGGTCGCTAGCATATGAAATAGTATAGGCTAAGGTTGTGATATTATCGGTATCTGATATTATTACGCTATCGTGAGTGGCATCGGTCAACTCGTTTTGCAACCGGATAAACGCCAAAAAATCTTCTTCGGTAAGTTCTTCGTCTTTCAACCTATGTTCCTCCATATATACGCGTGCGGCTTCTGGAATATATGGAATTTGGAAATAGGTAGCAAGATCGCGGGCAAGCGTTGTTTTGCCTTCTGATGCCCAACCCGTAATCAATATGCGGTGACAACAACTTCGTTTTTCCGCTACTCTATTAAACGGAGTCATATCCTCACCACCGATAATCACCGTTTTTCCTTCCAGCAGACTTACCCATTCTGGCCGTATGTACCACACTAAAGTAGCCTCTTCTGAAATTTGTTTGGCGGTCTGCTCAATGAATGCAATGGAAGCAGCCGTTAGAGAATTGGCATTCTCTGCTATCGACACGAATCGTATAATAGGGTCATATCCGAGTAGTTTCTTCAGGTGATGCAACTGCTCTTGCTCAGACGCTACAATGCAGCAGTCGCATTGCTTCTTGGCTTGCATTATTAAATCCATATCACCGCGAAGAAGCTCTTGGCGCAAACCAATGCAGATTCCGATTTTCATAAGATGATTGATTGTTTGTATAGTGAAAATGAGGGATATATCATGAAAAAAGAGGTTATTTCAATTTTGAATCGAATGAAAAAAAGAATACCCGTCATCTCGACGGATATTCCTTACTACTAACACTATTAATTCAGTCCTTTATTAGGACGATGCAAAGGTACTGCTTTTTTTTGATATACCAAAATATTTGTGCAAAAAAAAAGCGTTTTTTTACGTTTATTGTTATAATAGTTAATAATTCGTACACTTTTATTGAGTTTTGACAAAAATAGCAGGCGTCAATGCCGTTCTTCTGCTATACCATATTGCTGCTTGCGCCTTTTTTTGCTGATTCGATGCTGCATATATATCTATTACGTAGCTATTTCTTATCATGCATCTTTAATGATACCGATGAAATCGAGGATTTTAGACGATTTTATCTATTCTGTAGCCGTATTTGTGTGACATTATCTGCATGTCTTTCCAAGCCTGCGAAAATGACCAAAAGTTATTTTTTGAAAAAAATAATCCTGACTGTTTGCGTAATCCATTTTTTTTTCGTACCTTTGCACCCAAATTGGTAAGTTTGCATTTTTCCTTAGGCAATTTACCTTTTTAAGAAAGACAACTATTAATATTGTACAATATAAATTAACTAAACTGTAGCATGGGTTTATTCTCTTTTACTCAAGAAATTGCCATTGACCTCGGTACAGCTAACACCATCATTACGTGCAACGACAAGATAGTGGTAGATGAGCCGTCGGTTGTAGCCATCAGTATGGCTGACAACAAGATGGTAGCTGTAGGCCGAAAGGCACAGCAGATGATTGGCCGTGGTGGAAACATGGTTCGCACAGTGCGTCCGCTTAAGGATGGTGTGATTGCCGACTTCTATGCCTGCGAGATGATGATTCGCGGTATGATTAAGCTTATTCCTCGTCAGAGCAAACTGTTCAGCCCTCAGCTCCGTATGGTGGTGGGCATTCCTTCATCTTCTACGGAAGTAGAGATTCGTGCCGTTCGTGACTCGTCGGAGCACGCTGGTGGTAGGGATGTATATATGATTTTCGAGCCGATGGCTGCTGCTATTGGTATGGGAATCGACGTAGAAGCAGCTGAAGGCTGCATGGTGGTAGATATCGGCGGTGGTACTACGGAGATTGCCGTAATCTCCCTCGGTGGTATCGTTTCGAATAAGTCCATCAAGATTGCAGGTGATGATTTCAACGCAGATATCATTGAATTTATGGGCCGCATGCATAACCTGCGTATTGATGAGCCTACGGCCGAACGCATCAAGATGCAGGTAGGTTCAGCACTTCCGGAACTTGATAATCCGCCTGAAGATTTCGTTGTAGTAGGTCCGAATAAGGTAACGGCGCTTCCGATGACTGTGCCCGTAAGTTATCAAGAAATTGCGCATTGCCTTGAGAAGTCGGTAGCCAAAATCGAGAATGCTGTACTTCAAGCACTTGAGCAGACGCCACCGGAGCTCTATGCAGATATCGTAAAGAAAGGTATCTTCCTTGCGGGTGGTGGTGCGTTACTCCACGGATTGGCTAAGCGACTTACTGACAAGATTCAGATTCAGTTCCACGTTGCTGAAGATCCATTGCATTGCGTTGCGCGCGGCACGGGCATTGCGCTGAAGAACGTCAATAACTTCAACTTCCTAATCCGATAACGCAGCATTGGTAACCTATGCGGAACCTTCTGCAATTCATTATTAAGTACAGCAATTTCCTGCTCTTCGGGCTGCTTGAAATTGCTGCGCTTGTACTATTGTTCACGTTTAGCAGCTATCCACGCAGTGCGTATGTTTCTTCTGCCAATCTTGTAAGTGGTGAACTGTATAAAGCATCCGATGCTGTAACATCATACATGCATCTGGGTGCAGAAAATGTCGCTCTTATCGAAGAAAATGCGCGATTATTAGCACGTATTCAGGAGCTTGAGAATCAACTCGAACCTTATGTAGAAAACGACAGTTCCCGCCTGTATCCTGATTGCAACCCATATCGATATGCACATAAGGCAATGCGCTATATTCCAGCTAAGGTGATCAATATCGAGTCGGGCAAACGGCATAATTGCTTTACGCTTAATAAAGGCCGCAGGGATGGCATCGAAGAAGATATGGGCGTAGTGGATCAGCATGGCGTAGTAGGGTTAATCTGCGCAGTATCCGAGCGGTTTTCTCTCGTTATGCCGCTTATCAACGATCAAATGCAACTCAGTTGTCGGTTTAAAAACGACGAAACGTATGGCCCGCTCGTTTGGAATGGGGTGGACCCTCGATATGGGCAACTCATCAATATTGCTCGTCATGCCAACGTACATGTGGGCGATACCATCATCACTTCTGGCCTAACACCTGCTTTTCCTGGTGGGTTGATGGTAGGAATGGTAGATGAAGCGGTATTGAAAGACTCCGATGCGTATTACCGAATCCGAGTAAGATACGCAACGGATTTTCGCTCGATAGGGTATGTTCAGGTGGTGGCTAACGACGCTATGCGCGAGCAGAATAATCTAGAGAACAGATAACCAAAGCACTATTAATATTTTCATTATGAAAACCAAACACGTTGTATTATTATCAATGGCATTATCAATTATGGGATGCACCAGTAAAAAACAAACAATTGGAATCAGCCTGCAGAACCTTGACACAACCGTAGTGGCGCAGGATGATTTCTATCACTACGCATGTGGTGGATGGATGAAAGCCAATCCGCTTACGGCAGAATACAGTCGCTATGGTAGTTTTGATGTAGTAGCTGAAGAAAATCGCAAGCAACTCAACGAACTCATTGGCAGTATAGCAGCCAACAAACATGAGCAGGGATCTATCAGACAGAAGATTGCCGACCTCTATAATCAAGCAATGGACACGCTTACGCGCGATCAACAGGGCATTGAACCCGTACGCGCTTTCCTCGATGAAATCGAAGGTTTAGAGCGTGAGGAACTCAGCGCATTCCTCGGTCGCAGTATGCAGTGCGGCATGTGGGCTATGTATGTTGATGCGGATGAGATGAACTCCTCAATGAATATTCTTAAGACGTATCAAGGTGGTTTTGGCTTGGGTGAGAAAGAGTATTATTTTGATCAGGATGAAGAGACACTCCGCATCAGGAATGCGTATGAGCAGCATATCGCCAAAATGTTTGCGCTCTTCGGCTATACCGATGTATCAGCCAAGGCTGCTACCGTACTCCGATTGGAGACGCGTTTGGCTGGAGCAGCAAAGAGCAATGTGGAGCTTCGTAACCCATTGGCTAATTATAATAAGATGTCGATTGCTGACCTCAAGGCTCTCACTCCTGAAGTCAATTGGGATGCATTCTTTACCGGACTAAAAATCTCCACTGACAGTATTTCTGTAGGCCAGATTGCCCATCTCCAAGAAGCATCCAAGATGATAGCAGAGGAGCCAATAGAGGATCTCCGCACATATTTCGTATGGCAGGTGATAGATGGTTCGGCTTCTTATCTCACTACCGAGATATACAACGAAAACTTCGATTTCTATGGCAAAACACTCTCTGGTAAAGAGGAACCCAGTCCGCTTTGGAAACGTGCGGTAGGTATCGTAAATTCTACCCTTGGAGAGGCTGTTGGACAGATGTATGTAGAGAAGTATTTTCCGGAAGAAAACAAGCAGCGTATGCTACAGCTCGTGGCGAATTTGCAGAAAGCCCTAGGCGAACGCATTGACTTGCAGGATTGGATGAGCGAAGAAACGAAGAAGCGGGCTCACGAGAAGCTCGAGGCGTTTGTCGTAAAGGTTGGTTATCCTGACAAATGGCGTGACTATACGGCCTTGGATATTCTTGGTCAGGATTTCTATTATGCCAATATCCTCCGCGCAGCTGAGTTTGAGCAGGCTTATAGCCTCAGCTTCTTGGATAAGCCCGTAGATAAAGCGCAGTGGTACATGACGCCGCAGACGGTGAATGCATATTACAATCCTTCGTCAAACGAAATCTGCTTCCCTGCTGGAATTCTCCAATATCCGTTCTTCGATATGCAAGCTGATGATGCGTTCAACTATGGCGCTATCGGCGTAGTTATTGGTCATGAGATGACCCATGGATTCGATGATCAGGGTTGCCAGTTTGATAAAGATGGAAACCTTATCAACTGGTGGACGGAGGCCGATAAGCAAAATTTTGATGCTCGCACCAAAGTGATGACCGATTTCTTCGATCAAATCGAGGTATTGCCAGGCTTGCACGCTAATGGCAGTCTCACTCTTGGTGAAAATATTGCAGACCATGGTGGTTTGACGATTGCTTACCAAGCTTTCCGCAACGTGATGGCAGAGCACCCTCTTGAGACCGAAGAAGGTTTTACGCCGGAGCAGCGCTTCTTCCTTGCATATGCTAACCTTTGGGCACAAAACATACGCGAAGAGCAGATGCGTTCGCAGACGAAGAGCGATCCGCATTCGCTCGGTGAATGGCGAGTAAACGGAGCTCTTCCGCATATCGATGAATGGTATGAGGCTTGGGGAGTAACACCAGAAAACAAGATGTATCTCGCGCCAGAAAACCGCGTAAAAGTATGGTAATAAAACGATAATTAACAGTTATGCAAAAAGGAATTGTTCTTTATAGTGTGTTGCCAGTTCGTGCACAAGCCGCAGAATCGGCAGAGATGACGACTCAACTATTGTTTGGTGAGACTTGCGATATCATCGGAATTGAGGGTCGTTGGGCTGCTGTTAGAAACGATTTTGACGGACAGGCAGGCTATGTAGATGCCAAGATGATTACGCTCATGACGGATTCAGAATTCGACTCGTATCAGAGTTTGATGGATATGAGTACGGCTTTTGTACGCATGCCGATGGCTTTTGCTGTGAGTCAAAATAATCAAACGACCATCCCGCTTACCGCGGGCACGCGCCTGTGTAATTATAAGGTAGATTCTCAAAATCAGAATATTGCGCATTTTGAAGTGTTCGGAGTTCCGTTCACCATCGATCCGATGATGGTGCTTTCCAAGCCGATGGCGCTCAACCGCGACTCGATGATGATTCTCTCCCGCTTCTTCCTCAATGTGCCGTATCTTTGGGGCGGAAAAACGGTCCTTGGTATGGACTGCTCGGGCTTCTCACAACTCATTTTCTCTATGATGGGCAAGCCGCTTCCGCGCAACGCTTCAGAGCAAGCTGCGCAAGGCGAACTTATTATCGGTGCGCAGAAAGGAGAAATCAACGTAGGGCTTACCTCCGAAGATATGAAGCTTACGCGTGGATGTGATTTGGCTTTCTTCGATCACGGTGATGGCAAGATTACCCATGTTGGTATTCTTATCGGAAACGGCACCATTATTCACTGCTCGGGTAGAGTAAAAGTGGAGAAGATTACAGCAGAGGGCATCCTCTCTAGCGAAAACAACGCTCTATATAAGGTGGGCGATATTACGCATCAACTTCATTCCGTACGCAGATATCAAGTGCAATAAACAAAAATCCCCTCTCCGTGGAGAGGGGATTATAAAGTAAAGTTGCCGGATTATTACTTAACGCGCTCGCAGTAACTGCCGTCGCGGGTATCGATGCGGATGATCTCGCCTTCGTTGATGAAGAGCGGAACTCGCACCTCAGCACCGGTCTCAAGTGTTGCAGGCTTTAAGGTGTTGGTAGCGGTATCGCCTTTCAAACCAGGCTCGGTGTACTGAACCATCAGTTCTACCTTTGTAGGTAGGTCTGCCATCAATACGGTATCGGTAGAAGAGTCGATTGCTACGTCAACAGTCATACCTTCCTTCAAGAAGTCAACACCATTAATGAGGTCGTGAGCAATAGGAATCTGCTCAAAGGTCTCGTTGTTCATGAAGATGTAATCTTCACCCTCCTGGTAGAGGTACTGGAACGGACGACGCTCTACGCGCACATCCTCGAGCTTCTCACCAATGTTGAAACGCTTCTCCAATACGCGACCATCAACTACATCTTTGTACTTAACGCGCATAAAGGTGTTGCCCTTTCCCGGCTTTACGTGAAGAAACTCAATTACAAAATACAAACGGCCGTTTTCGCGAAAACAGGTTCCGTTTTTAACGTCTTGTGCGTTGATCATAAATAAAGTATACTTTAAATAATTGTTGTGATGTGATTTGCAAATCGGCCGCAAAATTACTGCTTTTTTTTGAATTATGCAAGTTTATGCGCTATTTTAATGCATTTTATGGACGATAGCGCACCTCAAAACTCATATTATGATTGAAATGATGTCTTTTGATTTGGTTCAGATAGGTAGTGCCTTTATGGTGCTTTTTGCAATTATTGACCCGCTCGGAAGTGTGCCCATTGTGCAAACGATCGCTGCTAAAGGGGTAAAAATCAGCGCTTGGAAAATCACGCTGATTTCGTATGCGCTTATGTTAGCATTCTTTTTTGCAGGTGATTTTATATTGAATTTCTTTGGAGTAGATATCTCTTCATTTGCTGTGGCGGGTTCAATTCTGCTGTTTTTTATGGCGCTGGAGATGCTGCTCGATATTGAGATTTTTAAGAACAACGGCCCGAAAGGGATGTCTTCCATCGTGCCGCTTGCCTTTCCGCTGTATGCAGGTCCGGGTGTGTTTACCGCATTGCTGACCATCCGCTCGGAGTATGCTACAGTGAATCTGCTCACTGCGCTTACGCTGAATATTCTTTGCGTATTCTTGGTGCTCTATGCTACCAATGGTATTCGGAAAGTACTCGGTGAGGCTGGAATCTACCTGCTCCGAAAGTTCTTCGGACTCATCCTGCTGGCTATATCCATAAAGATTTTTGTAGAGAATCTGCAAACGATGGTGCAGCTCTTCTCTATTACGCAATAATACTCTAACAATCGAAGAAACATTAATAAAAATAAAAATGGAGTGCCGCGTGTGCTCATCATTGAAAGTATGAAAAAGTTGTATTTGCTGCTGATAAGCGCAGTGCTGCTGTCAGCATGTAGTAAGAAATTCCAAGTAGAAGGCACGCTTACGGGGAATCCGGAGGCGATGGTGTATTTGGAGCATGTAGGTGTTACGAATGTAGAGTTATTGGATTCTGCAAGTCTCTCTAAAGGTGGCTCGTTCTGCTTTAAGGCAGAGCGTCCGGAGTACCCAGACTTGTATCGTTTGCGCTCTGGCGCGAGCACCATCTTGCTGGCAGTTGATTCCGTAGAAACGATTGGCGTAAAGGCTGATTTGAAGAATGTGCTTGATGCTGAGTTCACCGACTCGCCCAAGTCTGAAGCCATCTTGAATTTGCGTCGTTCGCTGCGTGACCATTCGCTGGAGGAGCATAAAGCACTTGCTACTGACGTGATTCTTGCTGACCCGCTCTCTATCGTAGCCTATTATGCTGTGATGCAGTATAAGAATGGTCAACCGGTATTCTCCCTTACCAACAAAGAGGATCTCAAATATTATCGAGCAGTAGCTACCAGCTGGCAGGTATGGCGTCCAGATTGCGAGCGCACGAAAGTGCTTTGCCGTCAGGTGGTAAACCAACTTACGGACGACCGAGTGAGAGCCAACAATGAGGCGGTTGCCGCTTTTATTGAGGCTAACGAAAATGCGTTTCTTGACATCAAGTTACCTAACGAAAACGCTGATTCCATCGCACTTTCTTCTCTCCGAGGGAAGGTGATTCTGCTAGACTTTTGCTCTATTGACATCGACGATTTCAGCGACTATATCTTCTCCTTGCGTGACCGCTATAACACCTATCATGCTAAGGGGCTTGAAATCTATCAAGTGTATCCAGACCAGAACCGCTTGATTTGGGAAGATCAAGTGCGCGAATTGCCGTGGGTGAAAGTGCGTTCGCAAAACGGCCTTGCCGATCCCGTTTATCGCATTTACAATGTTCAGACGATTCCGACTATGTTCCTAATCAATCGCCAAGGCGAAGTTGTAGGTAGATATATCGGTTTTGGTAAAATAAACGAAGGTATTGAATCAATTCTCTAATTCCATAAACACATGAAATCCTTATCTGAAATGAAAATAGCTATGGCCAGCGACCATGCTGGCTATACGCTCAAACTCCAGCTGAAAGCATGGCTTGAGGCACAGGGAGCAGACGTACGTGACTTTGGTTGCTACTCTTCAGAGAGCTGCGATTATCCGGATTTTGCACATCCGTGTGCAAACGCAGTGGAGAATGCGGAAGCCGACTTCGGCGTTATCCTTTGCGGCACGGGCAATGGTATCAGCATGACCGCCAATAAACATCAAGGCGTAAGAGCAGCCCTCTGCTGGGATGTGCCCCTCGCTGAGCTGGCTCGTCAGCACAACAATGCCAATATCCTTGCGCTTCCTGCACGGTTTATCTCTGAGGAGCTGGCGCTCAAGATTACGGAGGCTTTCTTCCGCACAGATTTCGAGGGCGGCAGACACGAACGTCGTGTTCAGAAAATAGCGCTCCATTAAGCGTATTGCTGCACTCATGCGCGCGCTCGCATTCATTAAATATATCACTTTCAGGCGGCTGACCAATGAACTGTGCAGTCGCCTGAATTATTTGCTGAGCTACTTTGGTTGGGTTCGTTATACGCACATGCCTACGTTTATCGCCATCGAACCGGCCAACTACTGCATGCTCCATTGTCCGCACTGCCCGGTAGGAATGCGCGCCACTCAACCAGAGGAGCATGCGCTCATCCCCGAAGCGATATGGATGCGGGCGCTCAACGAAGCCGCCCCTTTTGCACATACCGTAATTTTTCATTTTCAAGGCGAGCCGCTGCTACATCCTGACCTACCAAAGATGATCCGCTATGCGCATCAACTCAAGTTCTTTACGATGCTTTCTACTAATGCCCAGCTGCTTACGCCGGCCGTTGCGGAAGCATTGGTTGATTCGGGGCTCGACCGCATCATCGTATCGATTGACGGACTGACCGAGCCTACCTACTCGCATTACCGAGTAGGAGGTAGCTTAGCTCACGCTCTTGCCGGTATGCGTGCACTTGCTGATTGCAAGCAGCAGAAAGGGTATGGACCGGAGATCGAAATGCAGTGTCTGTACTTGAAATCCAACCAGCATGAATGGCCGCTTTTTAGGGAGAAATACCGCCAGTTAGGAGCTGACAAAATATCGATGAAAACGGCGCAATTCTACGATTTTAAGCAAGGAAACCCAGATATGCCAGACGACGGTCGCTACTCGCGATACAAGCGCAATACCGATGGCTCTTTCCGCTTAAAGAAGAAGCTTCATAACCGCTGCTACCGCCTTTGGAGCGGATGCGTGATAACCACCGATGGCACTGTTCTCCCCTGCTGCTTTGATAAAGACCACCGCTTCCCTCTTGGCAGCCTCGCAAGCAGCTCGCTCGAAGATATTATGCACGGAGGTGCTGCTCAGCGGTTTCGCCAGCGTCTTATCCGCCATCGCGCTTCCATCAGCATGTGTACGAACTGCATATAAGCCATGCGAGAATCCGCTTTTTGCCGTTTTTTTGCCCTCAAAGGGGCGTTTAGAAACCAAAAAATCGGGGTAGTGTGCGTTTTTTCTTGCAAATATCAAAAAAAAGTGCTAACTTTGCAGCCGATTTCATTAAGTCGCATACCATTAAATTATTCATTATAATGAAAACTTTTCTTCAATACCTTGGCGCAATGTTTGTGCTTGCAGGCGTAATCTGCCTTGCTGTTTATTTCTTTGCTAATCCTACCAACGCTTTGCTCGTAGCTGCTGTGGCGCTTGAGCTCGTAGGTTTGCTCGGTTATATCGTAATCAATAAGTTTATTCAATAATTCAGTAGCGGAGGCCTTTCATGCACGAACCTGACGAGTTGACCCCGGAAGAGGAGCTTTCTTCTGAGGTTGCTCATAGTAACTATAAGCCAACAAGCAATTCGCAAAACGATTCGATGCGTATCCACCTTACGGGTATGTATCAAGATTGGTTTTTGGATTACGCGTCATACGTAATCCTTGAGCGTGCTGTGCCTTCTATCTACGATGGATTGAAGCCGGTACAACGACGCATTCTGCATGCGATGAAGTGCGTTGACGATGGTAAGCTTAATAAGGTTGCTAACTTAGTAGGACAGACGATGCAGTATCACCCGCATGGTGATGCCAGTATAGGCGATGCACTTGTGCAGCTTGGGCAGAAAGACCTCCTCATTGATACGCAAGGTAACTGGGGCAATATTCTTACAGGTGATGGTGCGGCAGCTCCCCGTTATATCGAGGCTAGATTATCAAAATTTGCCCTCGAAACGGTCTTCAACTCGAAGACTACCCATTGGATGAAATCCTATGATGGCCGCAAAAACGAGCCGGTTAACCTACCCGTGAAGTTCCCGCTTTTACTCGCACAAGGGGTTGAGGGTATCGCCGTAGGCTTAAATTCCAAGGTGCTCCCTCATAATTTTTGCGAACTATGTGACGCCTCACTGGCTTATCTTAAAGGCGAGCCATTTCAACTCTTCCCAGATTTCGTAACAGGTGGATCGATTGACGTATCCAAATACAACGATGGCGAACGAGGGGGCATGGTGAAGATACGTGCAAAAATATCCAAAATAGATCAACGTACACTCGAGATTACTGAGATTCCTTATGGCACTACAGTGCCCAAACTGATTGACTCCATCTTGAAAGCCAATCAAAAGGGAAAGATCAAGGTAAAGAAAGTAGAGGACCTTACTGCCGCTAATGCGGATATCGTAATCACCCTTCAGCCTGGCGCCAGTTCGGATAAGACGATTGATGCCCTCTATGCCTTTACGGATTGCGAGCTCTCCATTTCACCCAACTGCTGCGTTATCCAAGATAAAACGCCGATCTTCACCTCGGTCAGCAATCTCCTTCGCCTATCTACTGACCACACGCGCGAACTCCTGAAATGGGAACTAGAGATTCAGAAAGCCGAACTAGAAGAGCAGTATTTCTTCACCTCGCTAGAGCGTATCTTTATTGAGAAACGCATTTATAAGGAAGAAGGGTATGAGCAGGCCCCCAACAAGGAGAAACTGATTGCGTTTGTGGATAATGCGCTGGAGCCCTATAAAGCTAAACTCGTAAGAGAAGTGCGCAAAGAGGATATCGAAAAACTCTTTGAGATTCGCATGATTCGCATTACGAAGTTCGATTCCAAGAAAGCCGACGAGCTGATGCGTGACCTCAAGAAGAAAATTGAGCAAACGAAATACGATCTTGCGCATCTGACTGACTATACCATCAAATGGTTTGAACATCTGAAAGAGAAGTATGGCGATAAATACCCCCGCCGCACGGAGGTGCGTAATTTTGCAGCCATCAACGTAAAAACGGTAGTAGAAGCCAACGAGAAACTCTATATCAACCGTGCAGATGGTTTTATTGGTACGGGTCTTAAGAAAGACGAATATCTTTTCGACTGCTCGGATATCGATGATATTATAATATTCTATAAAGATGGTAAATATAAGATTGTAAAAGTAGCCGATAAATTGTTTGTAGGTTCTAATATTTTGCATATCGACATCTTTAAGAAGGCCGATGAGCGCACGATTTACAACGTTGTTTATCGCGATGGAAAGGGTGGAATTTACTATTGGAAACGTTTTTTCGTAACGGGTATTTCCCGCGATAAAGAATACGATCTTACGGCAGGTAAAGCAGGCAGCAGAGTGGTATATTTCAGCGCCAATAAAAATGGTGAGGCGGAGAAAGTGCGCGTATTACTGAAGCCGGCTCCGCATGTGAAGAAGCCAGATTTTACGATGGACTTCTCTGAATTGGCTATCAAGAGCCGCAGTGCAAGAGGCAATGTATTCTCAAAATATGATATCAAGAGCGTGACGCTCCGCTCTAAAGGTGTCAGTACGTTAGGCGGCAGGCAGGTTTGGTTCGACCCTGATATCTTGCGCATCAACTACGATGGCCAAGGAAAATATTTAGGTGAGTTCCAGAGCGAGGATCAGGTGCTCGTAGTGATGAAGAACGGCGATTTCTTCCTTACTTCGTTTGATCTTACGGCTCACTTTGAAGATAATATCCGCATCATTGAGAAGTATGACCCTGAGAAGGTGTGGTCGCTTCTGCTCTGGGATGCCGATCAGAAGTATTTCTATGGAAAGCGATTCCAGATGAATGCTTTCATTAAGGTGCAGAATATGTTGGGCGATAACCCCAATTCGCGCATTGAGCTGCTGTCTGACAGAAGCGAGGCTTGTTTCAGAGTCGTCTTCACGGATGAAGCACGCGAACCGCTTACGCTCTTGATGGAGGAGTTTATTGCAGTAAAGGGCGTTACGGCTCGTGGTAAACGTGTCACTACTTTTGACGTGAAGCAATTAGAGGACATCACTCCCGAACCGGAGGTGCCAGAAGAGGAACCTATTGATGAAAATCCGTCAGCAGAGCCTCTTGAATCGGCTGAATCTACCCCCGAAAACGCCATTCCTTCAGAGGCGCCCGCTGATACTCCGGAAGCTGCAGCTGCCGCTACTGCTGAGACGATTGACGATGGTGTAGCATTTACAATAGAAGCTACCATGCCGGATGACAGTAAACCGCTGGCGTCGGAGCCGGATGGTCAGATGTCGCTCTTTTAATTAATCAATACATCAACCTAAAAATAGGACAATATGAAACTACGTTATTTGTTGATGGCAGCTTTGCTGCCGATGGTGATGCTCTGCAGCTGCCAACCGGATGATCCGGAGAAGATTGAAGCCGATAGTTCGGATATGTTAGCATTGGCAGAGAGTGTGCTTGGAATGAAAGAAGCTGCTGCCGTTAATGTGCTGAAAGCTGCAGATTTAAAAGCTGACGATACCGAAAAGAATATGTACGTAAAAGATTCTCGTCTTACGGCGTTCATTACTTTAACCCTTACGGAAGGTGAAGTTACGGCAGTAGAGTTGGGCAAGGATCATAAGACGCGAACGGATGCTATAGTTACCGAGCGCGTATGGAGTAAGTACGTTGAAAACGATGCACTTACTGATTACTCGCTTTGGGCAGGATCGATAGCACGGGGTGCTGACACTACTTATTATATGATGGGTTCGATGATGGAGACTATCCGCTCGATGTTTGAAATGTTTGGCGACTATATCCCGGAGTCGATTAAAGACCAAGTGTATGCGGCAATGGAAAACGATAATAAATCGTTTCAGTTGGCGCTTTATGAATTAGATCCCGAGTCGATATCGTCCATCAGTGAAATGGCTTATAAAGCAGATATTTCTCTTACAGAGATTTCCGGATTGCTGAGTGGTAAGGAGGTAGAATCGGTTTCGTGTACGATGGCAGAACACGTATCAGGAAAAAACACCTATTATCGCGTTACATACTCGCATAATCTCCGCGAGAATTTGAAACTCTCTGATTTGTATTGAAGTAGCTGAAATAATTACGCCACTTTTGAGACAAATATCCAAAAAAATCTTCGTATCTTTGACAGGGCGAAAAGACAGCGCTAAGAATAAGTCATGCAAATATGGACAATAATATACTCCGTCGAATGGGGGCAATGAAGCACATATTGCTGCCGATAAGGCTGCTTGTTTGTCTGTGCATTGTGAGCAGCATGTTTGCTGGTTGCAAGCGCAGAGCGCTGTATGATGAAGAGGATGAGGTTGCATTGCTGAAAACTTATATCGAGCGCAAATCCCAATTTGACCAAGAAAAAGAGCATCGCATTGCTATACTTGAATCGGAACTCCTCACAAGCTATGACCGCTATGGCGTGTTGCGTGATCTTTTTGATGAATACAAGTCATATAATTTTGACCGCGCATACGCGTGCGTAGAGCAACTGCAAGCGGAGGCAGTCCGTTTGGGCGATAAGGATAAGATTGTAGATGCGCAGGTGCAGCAGGGGTTCTGCTATCTGAGTGCCGGTCTTTTCACAGAAGGCGTGGACTTGTTTGAAGACATGGATACGACTGGGGTGTCGGTGCGGGTGAAAGCCGATTATTGCATCACGTTTGCCCGACTGATGTATGATTTGGCATCATACGACCAGATAGGCTTAACTCATCATTATAACGAACGCGGCAATGACTTGATGCGCGAAGCTCTGACTTATTATACTCAAGAAGATACACTCTATTATTGGAATGCGTTGGCATTGTTGGATTTGCATGAGAGCGCCTATGACCGCGCCATCAAGCGGTTTCAGATTGCTATAGAAGACAGTCGTATTACTAATCATGATTTGGCTGTCGTATATTCTACTATCGCTTTTCTCCAACTTCAGTTAGGTCGTCTAGATGAGCAGCTACGCTATAATATCATGGCGGCCATTAAGGATATCGAGAGCAGCACAAAAGAAGCCATTGCCATGCGCAATGTGGCCGAGATCCTACATCATAACGGCAACCTGCGCGATGCGGCACTGTGTATTAGAGCTGCGCAAGACGATGCTATCTTCTATAATGCGCGCCACCGGCAGGTGGAGATCTCGCAGATTCTGCCCATCATCGAGCAGGAGAATGCGCATCAGCTGGAGACGCAACATAAGAAGATCATTGCATTAGCGGTGGTGATTGTAGTGCTTTTGGTAATATGCTTATGCATCTTGCGACTGCTGCGTCAGCGCAATCATAAGCTTCAGCAAGCGCGAGAGATCATCAGTCAAACCAACCAAAACCTGAAGGAAGCCAATCGCATCAAAGAAGAGTATCTGGGCAATCTGCTTAGTTGGCAGTCGGATTATATCAACGATATGGACCGCCTTCAGCAGTTTGTACGTAAGCAAGCAGCGCAGCATAAGAGCGAGGACTGGTTGAACATCCCCAAGAGTATGGATGTGCACCGCAAGCGCGAGGAGTTCGATAAGCGCTTTGATGAGATGTTTCTGAAGATTTTCCCGAACTTCGTCAGCCAGTTTAATCAGCTCCTACGCGAAAACGAGCAGATTGTGCTCAAAGAGGGGGAGCTGCTGAATACGGACTTGCGCATCTTCGCCCTCATGCGCTTGGGCATCACCCACAACGAGGTGATTGCGCAGATTTTGGATTATAGCGTAAATACCATCTACACCTATAAGACGAAAATCAAAAACCGCTCGGATTTAAGCAACGATTGCTTCATGGAAGCAGTCATGCAGATATCCAGCTATAAGGATTAGCATGTCTTAGTTATCCTACAGAATAACCTCATCATTATTATACTTTCATATCATTTACTGATATAATATAGACATACTTAAATTTATACTCTACTGAAAATTTTCTATATTTTTTTATTCATTTGATTGGTATAAATCGTTGATTTTCAGTAATAAACTATTTTTTGCGCATAAATATTTTCTATATTGCGCTCGTGATTATTTGCGTATATGCGAAATTGTGAGTAATTTTGCAGCGAATCGGATTTCCATTTCCCATGAAAATCAAACATAATCCCAAATAGTAATTTACCAAAAAAACACTTCACATGAAACAGTTCAAATCTTTTTCTCAGTGGCTCATCTCGAGTCTTATTACGCTCCTGATGACCTTCACTGCAGAAGCCGGTTGGGCTCAGAACCTGACCGTAAGCGGTAATGTGACTGATCCACAGGGCGAGCCGCTTATCGGTGCCGCTGTACGAGTAGTGGGCAGTACATCCGGAACCGTCACAGACTACGATGGACAGTACATGCTTCAGAACGTTCAGTCTGATGCGCAACTTGAATTCAGCTATGTAGGCTATGAGACGCAGACGATTGCTGTAAGCGGCAAGTCGGTCATTAATGTCGTGATGAGCGATGCAGGCATCCAGTTGCAAGAAATGGTGGTGGTAGGTTATGGCAGTCTCTCCAAGAAAGAGGTGTCTTCCTCCATCGTACAAGTGAATGCTGAAGACTTCAACATGGGTGCGATGAATAACGCCATGGAGATGCTCAACGGCAAAGTAGCCGGTTTAAATGTGGCTACCACAGCTGCAGCTAATCCGAACAGCAGTTCCGATTTGCAGATTCGCGGTGCCGGTTCACTTACCGCCAGCAACACCCCACTGATTGTAATTGATGGTATTGCAGGTGGCGATATCCGTAATATTGCGGCTCAGGATATCGAGTCGATTACCGTATTGAAAGATGCTGGTTCCGCAGCTATCTATGGTACGCGTGGTGCGAATGGTGTTATTCTCGTTACCACTAAGAAAGGAAAAGCAGGCGACAGCCATTTCACTGTGACCTACGATTCTTACGTAGCAGCCAACGTTGCCAATGCGCGTCCGCAGACGCTCACTGCTGATGAGTTCCGCCGCAGCCGCAGAGGTATCGATTATGGTTACGAAACGGATTGGTACAGCCTAATGGTTAAGCCCGCTACTTATGACGTTAACCAATACGTAGCCATCAATGGATCGACAAAATCTGGCTACTATTCGGCTTCGTTTAACTACAAAGATGCCAAGGGTCTTGATATCATCAGTGCTCGACGAGAATATGGTGCGCGTTTTGCTGCAGAGCAGAAATTTGTGGGTGACCACCTCATTCTCTCCGGTAGTCTGAGCGGCCGTAGAGTCAACGAGACTTGGGGCAACGATGGACAGATTGATAATGCGCTGAACATCAACCCCACCATGCCGGTGAAAAACGAAGACGGCTCGTATTATCAGCCAACCAACGTGACGGGCGCTACTAACCCCATCACTGTGCTCAAGGAGGTCAAGAGCGAGGGTAAGCGTATGTACCTGCTCGGAAATGCTGACCTTAAGTATAATATATGGCACAATGAGCATCATAATGTTTCTACGAACATCAACTATGCTCTCCAATATAACGATTTGAGCTCTACTACTTATGCTTCGAGCAAGTCCAACGAGAGTTATTGGGGTAGCTATAAGGGACGCGCAAGCATTAATTACGACCGCTATCAGACGCATCGCGTAGAATGGTTGGCCAACTATAATTTCACACTTTCTGACCATGCCTTGAAACTGGTTGTGGGTTACAGTTGGGAGCGCAATATCAATGACCACACCAATATGAGCAACAACGATTTTGCGTATGACGAGACGTTGTGGTATAATATCGGTTCGGGGTCGTATCTCACGTCAGCCGACAAGCACGCCTCGATGGGCAGCAGCCGCAGCGAGAGCACGCTGATTGGTATGTTCGGCCGCGTGAACTATAGCTGGCGCGACATGCTCTTCCTCTCAGCCAGCTACAGAAGAGAGGGTAGCACGAAATTCGGTGTTAACAACAAATGGGGTAATTTCGGTTCAGGATCTATCGCATGGGACTTGATGGGTTGCGATTTTATGAAGTCCGCCAAGTCGGCTGTGGACGAATTGAAACCGCGTATCTCGTATGGTGTAACCGGTCGCGCAGATTTTGATTCTTACAAAGCTATGGCGCTTTACGGCACGAATGGGTCGTATTGGATGGATGGTGAATGGATAATAGGTTATGCACCTACTGACAACGTTAACCCCGACTTGAAATGGGAGAAAAACATCGTTTTCAACGTAGGAATTGACTTCTCTTTTTGGGGTCGCCTGCGTGGTAGTGTAGAGTATTACAACCGCCAATCAAAAGACCTTTTGTATAATTATACGGCCCCGAAGCCACCATTTGCCAAGGATAAGATTCTCGTAAACGTAGGTTCTACTTCCAACCAGGGCGTGGAGGTTGTAATCAATGGCGATATCTTCAAAACGAAGGATTTCACATGGAACATGGGCATCAACTATTCGTATGGCCGCACCAAGCTAACCAAATTGTCAAACGACCTCTATAAAGCCGACTATCTTGAGCTCTACAACAAAGGTGGTGTGGGCTCCAATGAGTATCTCTTCCGCGTGGTAGAAGGCGGTTATGTAGGCCAATTTTACGGATATGAGTATGCTGGCGTAAACGAGAAAGGCGACTTGATGGTGCGCAGTTACACCCAAGATGCTGATGGCAATTACACCATCCCGGGCGAGCCGGTGGTTGCGTCAAAAGCTGACTTGAATTGGAAGCAGTATATCGGCAATGGTGCTCCGCAACATTTCCTCAGTTGGAACAATAGTTGGCGCTACAAAGGTTGGGACTTCTCTATGATGTGGCGTGGCGCGTTTGATTACGTTATCTACAACCAGCGCCGCTATGGTATGGGCTTGATTAGCTGCGGTACGGACAACGTATTGCGCACAGCTTACACCAAAGAAGAAGTGACGGGCGCATCCGGTGGCGTTTTCAGCGATTATTTCCTTGAGCGCGGTGATTATTTCAAACTTGATAATATCACCATTGGATACAACTTTACTGCTAAGCAGGCAAAGTATTTTCAGAATCTTCGTCTGTACCTGACGGCTAAGAATATCTGTACGCTCACGGGCTATAGCGGAAATGATCCATCTATCGTTCCATCTACCGGCATCACTCCGGGCGTAGATAGCGGAAGTGCGTATCCTACTGCTACGCAACTCTCACTTGGTATTACCCTTAATCTAAAGTAAACCATAACGTTTGACAACAATGAAAAAGACTATTTATATATTGGCAATGGCCTTCGGGCTGCTGACCATGTCCGGCTGCGACTTGACGGAGAAAAACTACTCCAACATCGATGCGTCGGTCTATTATCAAAACGAAACGAGCATACGTGGTGCTGTAGCGGCTATTTACAGTCGTGCTGCGTATGGTTTCTGCGAATACTTTTATTATTTGCAGGAGTTCTCTGCTGACCAAATAGCATGGCGCACATGGAACGCAGGATTATGGGGTTGGGATGAAGGTTTGAAATTCGTTCTTTCTTCTCACACCTGGACTTCCGAAGCTAAGATTGTGGATCAAGCATGGGGCGTAGCTTGGGAGACAATCGCGTATTGCAATCAGCTCATTTACGACTTGGAGCAACTTGATCCAGAGAAGATTGGCATTTCCCAAGAAAAAATACAATCCTATATTGCCGAAGTGCAAACGCTTCGCGCTTGGGCTTACTATAATAATTATGAACTCTGGGGCGGTGCTTTGCCGCTGAACATTGAGGTTACGACCGATGTGCCGGGCTCCGTTTCTGAAGATTTTAACGAGGGTTGCAAGATCATGTATGACTTCATCTGCAGCGAGTTGGATGCTGCTCTTCCGAATCTTGAGAATAATGGTGCTAACCGCGTGAACCCTGCAATGAACCGTATGCTGAAAATGCGCATGCTCCTCAATGCAGAGGTGTTCATTGGCGAAAAACACTATGAGGAGTGCGCTGCACTTGCCCAGGAACTGCTCAACGGCACGTATGGCACATATAGCATCGTAAGTGATTACCGCGAGATTTTCCAAATAGGTAACGAAAACTGCCCAGAGGTAGTGTTTGCGTTTGCAGAAGCCAATGGTCAACTCAATACTGGCTGGATGCGTAACTGCCCCGGTCTGCCTTATACCTATAAGGACATCACCAACGTATATGCCACCAATCAGTCGGGTTGGAATTGCGTGTGCTTGGCGCCTTCGTATGATAACAATGGTAAGGACTTGGCTGGTTCGCCGCAGGTGAATGCTGACGGCACGGCGTATAATTCCGATGATCCACGCTGCTTCTTGAGTGCCCCCTATGGCGATAAACTCGGTGCGGTATATGCTCGTTTTGAAGATGGCGATATGCGTAAGCAGAGTTATGCATTCCCAGAGGGAGGCGTATGGAATGGTGGTATCTTCCTAAAAGGTGCGATGACGTATCGCACGGACGTGGCAGCTGCTGATGCGGCCGATGGTAAGGATCACCGAGCTGGCGAATCGGTGCCTGCTGATGCTGACCGCGATGGTCAACCGCTGGTATATGTGGATCAGGTGGGGCAGTTTGGTGGCACCAGCAGCGATGTAGCCCATCCGGTAGAAGTGGTAGAAGGTCCGCGTTGGGGTCAAACCAACTCTGGTTACCGCTTAATGAAGTACCCCATGTATCCGGTGGAAACGGGCATTGATTATCAGTCTATTTCGGAGGTTGAATTCCGTTGGGCTGAGGTCGTTTATACGTTGGCAGAATGCAAGATGCGTATAGATGGTACGAGCCCTCGTGCGGCTGTCAACGAAGTTCGCAATCGCTATTTCTCTGGAGCGGCTACGGATGAAGTGGGTGCAAGTTGGACCGATGAAGAATGGATGCTTCATCAGTGGGGATTGGAGTTCTTGAGCGAAGGTCGCCGACGCAGGACGGACCTCCGTCGCTTCGATAAGTTTACACAAGGACAATGGTGGTTCTTCGGCCGCGCCAAAGACGATTCGGGCGAGACATTCCCCGCTGCGCGTTCGCGCAAATACGAATGGTATCCGCTTCCGCAGTCGGCTTTGGGTGTTAACCCCGGACTTGTACAAAATCCTAATTATTAAATCCTGTTGATTATGAAAAAGATATTATTTAGCATATTGATGATGCTCCCGGTGTTCTTCATGGGATGCAAACAGGAAGAGTTGGTGTTTGAATATGAGAACATTCACTTTGAAACAAGGGCGAATGCCATCCTCCTTGAGGTAGTCGTACCATCGAGCACCTCACCTACGGACGAGATATATGTAGTAGGCGATTTCTGCGATAACAAAATCAGCGCAAACAACATGCTTGTCAAGCATGAGGAAACGAATATTAAATTCGGTATTTACCTCTTCCCCGAAGATTTCGTAGGGGGCAAGACGCTTGCTGACGGATTCCGTTTCTTCAACATGAAGCAGGGCTATGAAGTGCTTCGCGGCAGCGACTTGCGTACGCTGGATGCGAAAGTGGGTGAACGCTACATCCTTACGTTGAGCCGCTGGGCCGGTTTGGAGGGTGAAGATGAGCCCATCGTCCCGGGCGAATACGAACACCTCTACGTCACCGGCAATATTGAGGGTAGCAGTTGGGATCCTGCTGCACCGATAGAGTTGGAGATGGTGGGTACGGATATCTTCCGCGCTGAATTGACTTTTACGGAAGAGACCTCCTATTTTGCATTCTCTACCGCTAAAGGTGAATGGGCGGATTTCAACGCTAACCGCTGGGGTGGTGCTGCTAACGATCTGCTCGTAGAAGGCAGCGTAGTGACGCTCGTAAACGAAGGCGAGCCCTGTGTAACCATCGCCAAAGGCACGTATGTCATCACCGTGAATATGGCACTGAAAGAAGTGGCAATTGGTGAAGGCGATTGGAGCGGGCCTACTGTGGAGAAGTTCCCAACGATTGCCCACGACGGACAGGATATCGTGTTCGTAGCTGACAAAGCCGGTTGGGGCGCTATGACACTCTACATGTGGGGCGATGTCAATAACCTCGATCGCGATGGTGGTGAGACGGCTGGATGGCCCGGACTGGTTGCCGATGGCGAGTTTGATTTTGCCGGTTTGCATTGGTATTATTTCCTCATGGGTGCTGCCAATAATGGCAAAAATGAGAACATGATTTTCAATGATAATGGTGCAGGCAATCAAGCCAACGATGCCAATGTGACTTTTGCTGATGGTATTGAGCATTATTATATCGCTACGGGCAATAAAGAAGATGCCATTAAGATTGACGACCCCAATACATATGATTTTGGTGGCGGTAGTTCATCTGGCGGCAATGAAGGCGGTTCTGATACGGAAGACCCTGAACCGGTGGTGCCTGATTCTGCGATGTTGACGCTTTATATAATTGATGCTACTGAGACGTTGGCTACCGGCGAGCAGATTCTTTCAGTATATGCTTGGGGCGCATTTGAGTGCTTCGGCGGGTGGCCTGGAAGCAATATCCGTGAGTGGCAGAAGGTGATGTTCTTTGGCCAACAGATGTATGCATATACCATCCCCTGCTTAGTAGGTGATAATTTCAACCTCATTATCAATAACAAAGCCGGTGATCTCGGTACAGAGCAATACGATGCTATCGCCCTAACGGCTACTTCGCAGCAAACCATCTATTATCTTAGCGTTACCGATACGGCTACTTCCGAACTCGTTCCTACCCCGATGGGACTTCGTAAAAAATAATTCTGCTGATTATTACTAACTCCCCCCATAATTAATAGCTCCCTCTCTTTTCCGAGAGGGGGCAAAACTATTCATCATGAAAAAACTGTTTCTGCTGATCGCCTGTTGCTTATCGGGTATGCTTTCTGCCTGCGAGCCGAAAGATAAACCCATCGAAGGCGATGAGCCTACCCTTTACAATAAAGCCAATACCTATGTGGTATATGAATGCAACGAGCGACTGTTTGCGCAAACCAACGCTTTTCAGGCAATAGAAAACTATGTACCCGCACTTCGGCGCATGCAAGTAAATGTGCTATGGTTGATGCCTATTCACCCGAGAGGAACAGTCAAGACCGTCAATTCGCCTTACTGCGTAAAAGATTACTTCGTAGTTGACCCTGCGTTCGGCACTATTGATGATTTGCGTTCGCTCGTTAAAACCTGCCATGAGAATGGCATGCTCGTTATTCTCGATTGGGTTGCAAACCATACGGCTTGGGATAACGCCTGGTATGAGCAGCACCCCGAATGGTACACCTCGCCCGTGGCCGATGAAGTGAACTGGAAAGATGTGGTGCCGCTCAACTATGAGCAACCGGCTGTGCGTGATGCCATGACAGAGGCGCTCCTCTATTGGATGCGCGAAGCCGATATCGATGGTTTTCGCTGTGATTATGCGCATGGTGTTCCTGCTGATTATTGGGCAGAGGCTATCCGCGCTATCCGTTCGGTCAAACCCAATGCGGTGATGCTGGCAGAAACGAGTAAGGTGGATTACTATGGTAGCGGTTTCGACTGGCTCTACAGTTGGGATTACTTAGGTGCTGTACAGAAAATCTACTCGCAGAGTTTACAAGCGCTTTATGCGACCAGCGAACGCGAGATGAGCGCTACCCCCGAAGGGAAGCAGCGTTTGCGCAACGTGACCAGTCATGATGCTGCCAGTGAGAATGCGCCCTCGCGGTGGTTTGTGTCCGCGCAGGGTGAACTGGCTGCCAGCTGTCTGACGTTTTTCCTCGAGGGCGTTCCGATGATTTATTCTTCACAGGAGATAGGCGAGATGGGGCAAATCAATTTCTTCAACCATCATCTGCTTTCTTTCCCGTCTATCAAAGATAGTGCTTCAGCGAGCGATAATGCCGTTTTTGAAGCATATTGTAGTTTGATGCGAGCCTACCAGCTCACGGCCGAAGCGCGCTATGGAACGCGTACGGATTTCAGCACCGAACGAGTAGGTATGTTCACGTTTTCGCAAGGCGAAAAGAAAGCGCTGGTGGTGGTAAATGTATCAGGTGTGAATCAGGAAGTAACTCTCCCGATGCTTTGGCAACGTTATAACTGCATCGATGCGCTCACGGGTGATTCCGTCCTTACGCCCAAAGTGCTTCCCCTCCAGCCGTATGAGTATAAAGTATATATGACTCTCTAACTTCTCCCATAAATAGAAAATATACCAATATGAAGAAACTATTATTTATTTGTGCATGGTTGCTGTCTGCATTGGGTGCAGTGGCTCAAGGCGTGTTTGTACGCGGTGCACACAACAGTTGGGGGGCGGCTCCCGCTGACGAAATGACCCTACAATCTGATGGTACTTACACCATAGAGAATTATACCCTTACGGGGCAATTTAAGATTGCCGATGCTAATTGGTCAGCGGCTTGCAATTACGGCGCGGCGGCCGATGGCGGGCTCGTTACCCCTGGAGTGGCTTACACCCTCGTATCGGGTTCGAATAGCAATCTGACTGTGGCTGAAACAACAATCTGTAAAAAGATAACGTTTAATCCTGCTATTCCCTCGGTGCTAATCGAGAAAGCGCCAGATGCACCTATTGAGTTGGCCGGCATTGCCCTTTGGCCGCAAAGTGCCACGTTGCTCACTAGCCAACCGGAGGAAATAAAAGTGCTCTCTATGAACAACTCGCTGATTCATTATGAGCAAGAATGGCAAGATGATATCTTCAATCAGATGGCGCTGGCCATGGGCAAAACGGCACAATGGACTGCCCATACCAATTTGGGCAAATCGCTCCAATATCACTATGATGAGGGCGAAGGACTCACCGATGCCGGCACCCCTTCTGCGCGAATGTTGGTACGAACGGAAGCATGGACGCATATCATTCTCCAAGAGCAGACTGCTAAACCGCGTACGAACTTCGCTGGTTTTCGTCAGTCTGTTTGTGATTGGGTGAAATATATCAGAGAAAATTGCCCCAATCCGAATGTAGTGATTATTCTTCCTATCAATTGGGCGTATAACACCGATCCGTTTGCTGAATTTAACCAAATCTTCTTGCAGAATTATCTTCAAGTGGCGCAAGAGTTGGGCGTGGTGCTATGTCCCGTAGGGCCATGTTATCAATACGCCTCAGAGCAAGATGCTACTATTCTCTCTACATGGTATAAAGACGATCGTCATCCTACCACTAAAGCTACGTATGCCGCTTGCTGCTTGGAATATGCTACGATTTTTGGCGTTGATCCCATCACCATCACTTGGGCTCCAAGTACTTTGCCGGCTGCCGATGCCGCTGTCATACGTGGGTATGCTTCGTATGCGTGGCAGCATTTTGAGCAGGTAGTGGATAATCATGCACATACCATTCGTTTTTCGCTTCATCAACTGGATACGAATGGGATGAGCGCCGGAGTGCTTACGGCTGCCTCTTATTCTGCTGATAATGGCTCCATGACCGATAGCATTCTCACTGCTCTCAACGCAGGAACGTATCAAGTAGAAGCAATGTATGATGGAGTGGTGTATAAGTCACTTGTAAATGCTGGAGAAGCCATTACGCAGACTGTTGATTTTCCGGCTATTGTCTTCACTGAAACCGACACTACTTATTTTCAGGATTTTGATAGCCTCGGAGGGGATGATGTTGACCCCTCTCAGGATGCCAAGACGGGTATAAAGAGAGGGTCTATCCTTCCGGAAGGATGGCGAATAGAGCGCAACACAACCGGTCCACGAACGATTGGTAGTTATGCTGCGGCTGTAGATACTGCTACCTATATCGGTGGTCAGAGTTTGGCTTCCAATGCTTACAATGGTATTTGGAATCTTGGGGCTACGGGTTCTACCGATCGAGCCATCGGTGGTATGACTACCGGCGTTGCAAATGGTACGAGAACCATCAATCTCATGGCACATATAGAAAACAAATCAGCTCAAGATATAGTAGGCATTGAGCTGATGTACGATATCGAGAAATACCGTTCAGGCAGCAATGCTGCGGGGTTTACTATCCAACTCTATTGGAGTAATAATGGTTATGTGTGGAACAGCGCAGGTGATGATTTCAAGATGCTATACGCGGCCGAATCTGCAACGGCCGGTTATGCCGTTGTTCCGGCTCAAACGACCACTATTAGTGGTAGTATGCCGTGCAATTTGGCTGCTGGAAAGGATTTGTTTCTTTGCTGGATGATCTCTGTTTCATCTGGCGACAACTGCGCCTCAGCACCATCTTTCGGTATAGATAATGTAAACATGAAGATTATTACCCGTCCAGCCGAAACATCCATTAGCAATACCCATTCTGTTTCTACCCAAAAACGAATGAAGAATGGAATGCTGATTATTGAGAAAAACGGTTGTTTTTATAATGCTCTTGGGCAACGAATGTAGTAAATAACTAACATAGATTTTGGTTATTCATCTAATTTGCTTACAATGTAGATGAAGTTTGATTTTGCATTGTAAAGCTGTTTCTTGGAATAATAAAGTAAATAAGCCGAAAGGCAATGAGCGCTCCCTGTCGTGATGACAAGGAGCGCTTTTTTGTCATCGTTTAGCGGTAATAAGAAAGAAGATTTTTCATCTGGAACAGCCGCAGGCGTCTGGAACGCGCAAAGCGCAAATGGAACTGCGCGCAGCGCCATATCCTTACTCTAAAATGTGTAACGTTTGTAACGTTTGTAACGTTTTGCAAACGTTACTGCACTGTTTGTAACGTTCGCTTCGCTGCGCGCTTGTAGTGATATCGCAGCAGCTTGCTGCGATTCTCGTATTGTTTGTTGGCAGGAGATATTATCTCCGTCCTCCATCCGCCGCTCCGCTCCCCCTGGAACACCGCAGACTTCTGGCCCGCTCTTTAGCGCTTAAGCGCCTTGGCGCATACGGATTACTCGAATCCGCCGTCGCCATCAGAGCTACCGCCGCTGCCGCTGTCAGAGCCGCCAGTCTGCGAGCCCGAAGTTGCGCTATCGCTGCTGTCGCTGCCGCTGCCACCTGCTGCCGGTGCGCTGTCGCTGTTAGCAGAGTCATCAGGGAGCTTTACGGATGCCGAGACAGTGGCGAAAGAGGTGTTGGCGTTGGGGTCAACCACTACCGCACCATCAACCACCTTGTACATACCCTTCGCCATCATCATACCACGGAGAGAGGAGTAACGAGTCTGGCGGTCGAAGGCGAGCTTCACCTTCTTGAAGTCATCGCTCGGAGCGGACTTCGCCTTCTCGGTAGCGATCCAAGCAGAGATAGCTGCGGAGATAACCGCGAAAGCGGTGGTGACCTTCTTCTGCTTCTCGTTGCGATAGGGGTTGGGGTTACAGAGTTGAGCCGAGTAGCACTGCCCGGTCTTTTTGTTGACGCGAGTGTACACATTCTCGTGCCTGCAGGCGCGGCCACTGTGCGTGCCGGTGAGCCAATTACCATGAACAATACCCATAATCAATTCCCTCCATGTCCGCCTGATAGATAACTGCGAGGCGCGGGGACGAGAGGGTTAGGAATAAACCTCGCAGGGGTGAATAAAAAGAATGACAATTCCTTATCGACTTGCATCTTCAGGAAACACCATGTTCGCTTGTTGTTTACACCTGCCCGTGTGTGCGATGGTAACGCGATGAGAGTGCGATGAACGTGCGATGATTTTGAATTGCGGTGCAAAGGTACTACAAAAATCGCACATGGCAATGGGTTGTCCCCTGACTTGTGGGGCAGTTGTCCCCTGACTTGTGAAACGGCGTGGGAAAAACGGCTGAACATCAACCTCACGCCGGATGGTCGTCTGATGGTGTATATGCGTAAGGTAGAGCTCACGCGCTACTTCAATCCGCACGCATTCGCCAACGAGATCTTCACCGAACTGGCCAATGCTAAAGCCGATTTAGGATTGGTATAAATAGCAAAATATTACAGATTACAGTATTACAGTTAAAAAAATTAAGGGTACCACCCTCATTAGATTCTCTCCTTTATATATATATTTATA
>JALFZG010000055.1 GCA_022784645.1 Bacteroidales bacterium | reverse complement strand
AGAAGGCATTGTTGAGTATCATGGTGCCCAGTCGGATGTACGTCCATTCATAGAGAAAGCCGCCTGTTTGATTCATCCCTCGTTCTATCCTGAAGGCATGAGCAACGTGCTGCTGGAGGCTTGTGCAGCAGGACGACCGGTTATTACTACCGACCGACCAGGATGTGGTGAGATCGTGGATAATGGTAAGACTGGTTTCATCGTGCGCCAGCAGGACAAGCAGGATGTGATTGAGAAAGTTCGCAAATTCCTTTCCTTGTCATACGAAGAGCGTAAAGCCATGGGGCTTGCTGCACGCCATAAGGTAGAACGTGAGTTTGACCGTAAGATAGTCGTTGATGCTTATGTGAAGGAATTACAAGATATTGATTATGATGCATGAGCGAAGAGCTTTGAGCAATGAGCGATGAGCATTGGCGATAGCGATGGTCCCGGAGGGGCTGCGAATCAAGAAAAATATGGAATTTTGTGAAAAATTTATGGATAATTTGCTCAATTCATAAAAAAGCATTACTTTTGCAGTCGGAATCGTCAAAATACAATAATGGATATTATCAAGAAAGACTTGGGTGGCAACTCTCAGATTGTGCTTTACCAACCCAACGAGACCATATCGATCGAGGTTAAGCTGGATGTAGAGTATGATACAGTATGGCTGTCTATTGACCAAATGGCTCAACTCTTTGGGCGTGATAAGAGCGTCATCGGAAAGCATGTTAGAGCTGTCTTTAAGGATGGTGAATTACAGAAGGATTCAGTTTGGGCAAAATTTGCCTACACTGCTTCTGACGGCAAGTCGTATCAGGTAGATTACTACAACCTCGATGTGATTATTTCGGTAGGGTATCGCGTGAAGTCTGTGCAGGGAACACAATTCCGCGTTTGGGCTACAGGGGTGTTGCGCAAATATCTTCTCCAAGGGTATAGTATAAGTCGTCATTTGGTGGATTTGCAAGAGCATATGGATAGGCGTTTGTCGCGCCTTGAGGATGTTCAGGCCCGACAGCAGGAGCAGCTGGATTTCTTTATCCGCACTTCTACCCCTCCTGCCGAGATGGTGTTCTTCGAGGGTGACTTCTATACGGCACGTGCTGCCTTGGAGAATCTGGTGAAGTCGGCCTTACACAGAGTGGTAATCATCGATGGATATGTGTCGGCTCTCACGCTCGACATACTGGATGTGCGCGCCAAGGGTGTGGAGGCCGTAATATATACTTCGGGAGTGGGTGCCGGCATGCAAAGGCTGATGCAGGAGCACGACCGCTTGTTTCCTTCGCCCGAGGAGCATATCGACATCCGGAAATGGAGGAAGGAGAGTCACGACCGCTGGCTGGTAGTCGATGACAAGCTCTACCACTGCGGTCACTCGCTGAATGCCAATGGTGGCTATAAGATATCGGCCATCACGCTGATGGGCACTTCGCCTGAGGTGATTCTCGGGCAAGTGAGGTAGTGTTTACTTTCATTAAGACTACTTCAACCTATTTAAATACAGAATATAATTATGACAAGAACAGAATTGATAAAGAAAATGATCAGTGTAGCCAATCAAGAGCTACAAAGTCATGGCTATACTTTTTCTGCAGAAGCTGCCGCACAATTAAGGGAACTTGTTACATCTGGTGTGAACCGAATGACAATGGTAGAACTTCAAAGCGACAACAAAACAACTCTCGCTCAGAACAATATGCGTGAGTTCGTAAGAAGATTATGTGAAAATCATCGTAGAGAGACAAATACGAGGATCGTTGAAAATAGAACTTTTTCATGGGGCAGGATGTCAATTTGTCCGATCTGGCCTATCTGTTAAGTTATGGAAGATTTGAAGAAAAACATGAAGCTTAAGTCGTTTGACTTTGCTGAATCCACCTCAAAGCAATTGATAACTTTGTCAACTGCTATTGTTGCGTTCACCATTACATTTGGTAAAGAGCTATTCGGAGGCATAAATAATGGGGCTGCATTTGGGACTCTCATTATCGCATGGGTATTGTTTACTATTTCAATCATCAGCGGTATATGGACCTTGATGGCTCTGACAGGTTCACTCAGTAAAACAACAAAGACGATAAAAGAGGGTGATAATGAGAAACAGGAGGAAGTTTCAATATACGATAAGAATATCACCTTGCCAGAATTTATACAAATGGTCACATTTGTTTTGGCCCTCATTGCTACTATAACGTACGCAGTCATCCTTGCACGATCTGAAACGAAGCCTGTACCGGCAGATAATACGCCAAAGGCAGAGATTAGAGTAATTCGCGAGTCAACATTCATCATTGAGGATAGTGTTAAGGTTGACACATTGGGATTCTGTATGCCCACTGGTCACTGACTGACAACAAAACAAGGGCAGAATGGTATGGACTGGATTTCAATAATAACAGCTCTTGCAACCGCTGTGGCTGCGATAGTTTCCGTGTTGGCATTACGCTCACAGATTAAGCAGAACAGGCGTACCATATTCGAGAACACATTCTTCAATATGATGCAACTACAGCAGCAGATTGTCGATGGCTTGTCGACCAAGCATCAAGAAAAAATATGGCTTTTGGAGGATGATGCTGATTTAGGACGAAAGGGCAAAGAAACATTGGTGGAGGATATTATTAATGGTAGAGATGTGTTTTACCATACATTTGTCAAAACCAAACATACTTTACCATTTGAAGGAGCCGTGAAGGAGGTGGATGGAATGAGGCAAGCATTGTACTATGGTGGTTTCAAGGTTTATCACGAGTACACGAGCCCTACATATTTTGATCATTATTTCCGTCACTTATATACCATATTGAAGTATATCGACCAAAACGAGAAACTCTTAAGCAAGGCAGGTCAGTATCAGTATGCCTCTATTCTGCGAGCAACATTGTCACGTCACGAGTTGGTATGGTTATACTATAATGGCCTTTCAGATTATGGTAAGGATAAGCTCAAACCATTGTTGGAGAAGTACTGTATGCTGAAGAATATGCGAGAAGACTTGCTTAGCTTGTGTAAAGAGAACAAGGAGTATCTTGATGGTATTGGCATCACATTAAGAGTGATGCATGATGCAGGTTTTGAATATTCAGACTATGTGTTTTATCTTACAGATAAGAAGAATGATAAATCAAAATATCATCTATCGGCATTCTATAATAAGACTACAATGCAGGAAGGAGTTGAGACATTGAATAAGTGGCGAGTATTTGAGGCAGAAAAAAGGAGGACTGCAAACGCCTAACCATATGGACAACATTATTATGAAAATATCAAAGAATGATGAAAAATGGATGGCGAACTATGAAGCTTTGAAGGCGTACATAGATGAGCATCATCATCTGCCGGATAAACATAAGGTGGAGAACCGTGGGCTGCTGAACTTCAGCAAATATACCCGAAAGAAAATCAAGGAGGGGACGCTGGATGAAGAGAAGCGAGTGATGTTCGAGGAGTTGTTGGCAACAAGGAGTAATGAGTATACGGGAGGACGTAAACGCAAATCCGACAATGAAGAAAACAAGTAAGTAACAGGTAACAAAGAAACATTATGAACCAACTGCCGAAGATAATATACATAGCATTGCTTGGCGATAGGGATAAGCCTATTTCGCATAACATTCCCATGGAGAGCGTTGCTCAGGATGCACTACATGAGTTGGGAGCACTACCACAGAATTTTGAGCATTTTATCTATGGCTGTGATTACTATAGACGCATATTACTATCCAGAGAGTATGCGGGTTATGATGTGGTTTATGTCTATGATGACAATATTGATCACTTCATTGCTAATGCTTGTTACGATAAGATGAATTGTTTGGTAGTGTTCCTGCTATGTGATACTAACGCAAAGAAGGCTCCCTTCTATAAGGGCAAGTTCGGAAATCTAAACTGGAGCAACGTCCTATATTACGCAGCTTCATCATTTGCGAAGTTACTGCAATTACATCCTATTGTAAGTAGTCGAACAGAGTTCTTTGACTTCCTTTATGACTATGCATTGGCAAATATTGCAATAGAGTGGGATAATGCACCATTTTCGATACCCAATGCCAAGGATTGGTACGATTATTACTATCCGTTTAAGCCTGCACATGTTAATAGCAAAACGCTGGTCGGAATTTTGGGAAATTGGTGGCAAACCTCGTCTCAGACAAAGCAGGAATATATGGATGAGTTTATTAAGAACTCGTTTGATGCACAGCAAAAGAAGGATACTTACGATCGTCAGCAGATGCTTACGAATCAGATTCTCAAGTTTCATTGCATCGAGCAGACTATGGCTCATAGCATTGGTAAGCTGCCATTTTTTGAGGATCAATTTGCTCCTTCGCTCATAATGGTTCTACCTTATACAAGCAAAGACACTATAGAGCATTACAAATCAATAGATACTGGCATGCCTTTCATGAATGATATGAATCATGCGCTTGTGGAGGTTATGAAGGCTGAGTATACGAAAAACTATACCTATGATATCAAACCGAAGAATCCTCAACTGTTTGCAATGATGATAAAAGCATACAGTATGCCACGGTCAAACTACTATGATATTATTGGTATGTTGTATGCCTCTGAATTGTTTTCGCCATACATCAGGCTTCCATTCGTTGGTCCAAGCATAAATGCATCGCTTAATGCTGTAGGTTTGGAGGCATTGAATAAGAGGCGTCCAGATAAGGTTCGTAAGAAACTTGGTAGAACGATGATAGGTATAGGTAAGGCTATCTCTGCAAAGGTGCTTGCCCCTGATACCATAAAAATGATTCGCAGGCGCCCTTCACAAATAGTAGCTATCGTATCTCAAATGATCGTTTACACTTTTACACCTCCTTAGAGAGGGTAAATTGATTAATAATGAATGATACTAATACCCCCTAGGGGGTCGCGCTTCTAAGGAAGCATTTGTATCAAGTGATCGTTGACATTTTGTACATTAATAAAGAGGCATTGCAAACTCAATACTTTGCATGACTTGGTTGTCTTGTGTAATTAAAAGCCTATGGCTATTTAC
>JALFZG010000054.1 GCA_022784645.1 Bacteroidales bacterium | reverse complement strand
CGCGAAGCCGGCTCCAAGATTAGATTTCCATTGAGGGTCGTTGTAGACTACGACGTTGATAGGCTGCAGGTGTACAATGGTGACATAAAGCCGAGCAGTACTAATTGCCCGATATCTTTTTCTTGTGCGCAAGCACATTCTCTTACTCGAATCAAGTTGTCCATGCGACAGCTTCTGTACGATACGTCTAATCATAGTTGATCGAGAGAAGTAAAATTCACTCTCAACTTAAAACATAATTAAGGTGGTTATAGCGTTGAGGTCCCACCCCTTCCCATTCCGAACAGGGTCGTTAAGCTCAACATCGCCGATGGTACTGCATTTGTGGGAGAGTAGGTAGCCGCCATTTTTCGAGAGGTTCAGATTCTGAACCTCTCTTTTTTGGCGGCTATCGCAACGCGAAGCGTTACAAACAGTGCAGTAACGCGAAGCAGCGAGCAACGCGAAGCAGCGAGCAAAGTGAAGCGTTACAAACGTTACAAACAGCGAGCGAAGCGATGCGTTACACATTTTTGAGTAAGGATATCGCAATAAGCGCAACATCGCAACATTCGCAACACATTTTTGAGTAAGGATACGTTCCTTCTGCCATAAAAAAAGTCCCCATGAGGGGACTTTAATCGTTTTATGGAAATCAATCTATCAACTCTCTGCTATTCGATTAGCGGCATTGATACCATCGAGAGCAGAGGAGGTGATGCCTCCCGCGTAACCTGCACCTTCGCCGGCAGGATACAAGCCGGGGTAGTCCGGATGCTGCATCGTAGTGGGGTCGCGAGGGATACGCACCGGGCTGCTGCTTCGGCTCTCTACGCCTAAGATAACGGCATCGTTGGTGAGGAAGCCCGGGTATTTCTTATCGAAATCGCGGAAAGCCTGTCGTAGTGCTAAACTGACTACCTGCGGCAACCACTGATCCAATCTGGATGGGATACACCCAGGAAGATATGAACATACGGGCAGATCGCGCGAGGGACGACCTTCTACAAAATCGCGCATGCGTTGCGCGGGAGCAATGGCACTATCGGGTTGACCGGCTGCTAAGGCTCCGTTTTTCCAACTACTATTTTCTACTTTCTCCTGCCAATCGAGGCATTGCAGCGCCATGATTGTGCTCTCAGATAAATGGTTGGCTGCGCTCTCTGATGGATGGTTGGCTTCGCTCTCAGATGGATAGTTTGCACTCGTTGATGGATGGTTGGCTTCGCTCTCTGATGGACGTTTGGCTGCGCTATTATCCGCTACCATATCTTCGGGATGGAGCTCTACTACCATACCGGAATTGGCGAAAGGCGAGTTGCGTCGTGAAGCCGACATGCCATTTACCACGCCACTATGCGTGGTGCTGCCTGCGGGCACGATATGACCACCTGGGCACATGCAGAAGCTGTATGCTCCTCGTTGCCCATACGCGTTCTTCACTTGGGTGACGAGCGCATAATTGGCTGCAGGGAGCAGCCCTTTGGCGCGGAGGGGGCTGTGATGATACATCAGGTCGTCTATCAGATGTTGCGGGTGCTCTATTCGTACGCCGAGCGCAAAACCTTTCGGTTCGAGCCGGACGCCCGACGAAGCGAGCATGCGGTAGGTGTCGTGTGCTGAATGGCCGATAGCGAGGATGATGGCTCCCCGATGGGGGCCGGAGAGGGGCAGGGAGTAGGTGTGCTGACCTTGCTCGCTTTCGGTAGTGGCAATGATGCGGTCGGCTTCGTGATGAAGGGCCGTGAGTTTTTCTCCGAAATGAATCTCGCCTCCTGAATTGAGGATGGTCTCGCGCATGTGGCGAATGACACCGGGTAACTTGTCTGACCCGATATGGGCATGTGCCTCATAGAGGATGGCGTCATCGGCTCCGTGATAATGGAAAATCTCCATAACCCGCTGCATGTTGCCTCGTTTCTTTGATCGGCTGAAGAGCTTGCCATCGGAGAACGTGCCGGCACCGCCTTCGCCGAAGCAGTAATTGGATTCTGGATGGATGCCTTCGTTCTTATTGAGGCAAGCAATATCCACTTTTCGTTCGCTTACTGGTTTTCCTCGCTCGATGATGATGGGGCGAATGCCGCGTTCGATGAGGGTGAGTGCGGCAAAGAGTCCAGCCGGCCCTGCGCCTACGATAAGCACCTCTCTGGGGGCATTGCTCACGTTCTGATAAACAGGCGCGGGATACGGTGGCAGTTGCGATTCATCGGGCGAAAGGAAGGCTTGAATGGTGAGGAGCACTTTGATGTCACGCTGACGCGCATCGACCGATCGCTTGGTGATGCGCCATGCCAAAACTGCCTCAGAAGGCAGTTGCAACTGTCGTGCTACTGCCTTCTGAATAGTCTGCCTGTCAGCGGCTTGCTCAGGCGATAAGATGAGACTGACTTGCGTCATCTGTATGTCACTCTATTACTTTTTTGCGAGTTTACTACCTTCTTTCTCAGCCTTTTTGATAGCCTCGGTAATCTTCGCTTCGAGTTCTTCCATGAGGTCGGGGTTCTCAAGCAGCATGCTCTTCACGTTTTCTCGACCCTGCCCCAAGCGGGTGTCGCCATAGGAGAAGAACGAACCGGACTTCTTAATCACGCCGTATTCAACGCCAAGATCCACTATTTCGCCAGTCTTGGAGATGCCTTCACCGAACATGATATCAAACTCAGCCTTCTTAAATGGCGGTGCCACTTTGTTTTTGATGACTTTCACTCTTACGTTGTTGCCGATAATGTCTTCGCCTTCTTTGATTTGTCCTGTACGGCGAATGTCGAGTCTTACAGAGGCGTAGAACTTGAGAGCATTACCGCCGGTGGTGGTTTCCGGGCTGCCAAACATTACTCCGATTTTCTCTCGTAGCTGGTTGATGAAGATGCAGCAAGTATTGGTCTTATTGATGCTTGCCGTAAGCTTACGGAGCGCCTGACTCATGAGTCGCGCTTGTAAACCTACTTTGTTGTCTCCCATGTCTCCGGTGAGCTCCGCTTTAGGGGTGAGTGCGGCAACGGAGTCTACGATAACGAGGTCCACAGCTGCGCTGCTGATGAGTTGGTCGGCCACCTCAAGCGCTTGTTCGCCGCAGTCTGGCTGCGAGATAAGCAGGTTGTCAACATCCACACCGAGTGATTCGGCATAGTATCGGTCAAACGCATGTTCGGCATCGATGATAGCCGCTACTCCGCCTTGCTTCTGCACCTCAGCGATAGCGTGAATGGCTAGGGTGGTCTTACCTGATGATTCAGGACCGAAAATCTCTACGATTCGGCCGCGCGGATAACCGCCTACACCGAGGGCAACGTTCAAGCCGATAGAGCCGGTGCTGATTACGGGTACCTCGTCGAAATGGTCTTCGCCCAAACGCATCACGATACCCTTACCATAGGATTTTTCAAGTTTCTCCAAGGCTTCTTTGAGAGCCTCAGACTTACCTTTGGGTTGGTTTTTTGGTTCCATTATTGAAAATAAAAATGATTATGCGTAATATTTTTTTGCAAAAGTACAAAAAATAATCGAAATATGCAAAAATGGCGTAAAAAAAGCCATTTTTTTTGTGATTATTTTTATGAGGGATATTTCTCCGCACTCAAAAAGTTTGTGAATGCTGATGGTGTTATCCCTTTTGCGTTTTGAAATTTTTGATGGTCCAGCCTATTCTTTGGCAGGGGCGCTCCAGTCGTCTTCTCCTACTTCCTGCTCGCCATCGTAGAGATATTCGTGATCGTCGTTGTATGTATCGTCGTCATCGTAGCTTTCATTATCGTCTTCTTTTGGCAACTTATGAAACATGGGCAGATACGTACTTTCTATCATAGCCGCATGCGCGGTGAGGTGCCCGGAGCAGTAAGCCGCAATCACATCTCTGAGGCAGTCGTTGCCGAGCTGAAGGGCTCTGTAAAGCAATTCATAACCGAAATCCTCGCTGTATTCTTCAGGTGCCGTATGGTCTTCGAGTATCATACGTGCGGCCGCTCGGCTGGCGTTGTTATCATGCAAAATAGCTCCCTTAGTATAGCAAGAAAAAGCCTTCGCAGCATCTTTTTCATACCCACAATAACCGCCTTCGTAGTTCAATCCTAAGAAATAAGCCGCCATACCATTGCCTTTTTCAATCGCAGTATTCAGGACATATTCCACCGCTTCATGCACCTGCTTTTGATTCTCTTGGGAAAACGATTGATATTCCTCTTCTGAAACAATGAGTAAGTATGCTATACTCGCGCTCGAGCTACCATTTTCTTCGCCCAGCTCTGTCAACTCTCCAAACCGGTCTTCGTCAACTATCTCTCCTGTTCTGGGATCCATGCATTCGGATAGTGCCTGCCAATAATAGCCTTCCGCGAAACCATATTGTGTGGCCAACTCGAAGTTGTTGGAGGCATTGGCATAGCGGCCGAGTTCCTCGTCAGCTTTACCCATAATGATGTAAAAACGTCCATAGTGGAAGTCTCCCGTTTTCGTAAAGTTCTCCGCCATCTCATAGGCTCTCTTAGGATCAGCTATCGCATTATTATTGCCATACACCATGTCTAAAAGCATGTAGTATGCCGCTGCCGAGCTCTCGTGTTCGATGCCCTCATTCAGTAACTCTTCATATTTGCGCAGGTCGACTTCGCCCAAGTCGCCATCTCTAAACATAGCAGCCAGTCGTGCGTACGCATCCGGCACACCGCCTTCTTGAGCACGGGTGTAATAGTCGTAGGCATTATCAATGGAGTTAGAGTCAGGAGAGATAATATCCATGTAGCGCGCATAGGCGTAAGCCATATAAGGATTACCTTGGTCGGCCTGCTGTTTGATCTGTTCGAGGTCGCCTTCGAGCTCACAAACAAAATCGGTAATGCCTAAAATAAGCTGGAAAATGCGTTGGCATTCTGCATCTTCTTCTACGTTTTCTGCTACAGCCCAAAATGCGTCGTAGTGCTTGAATTGACGGATAAGGTCATAAACTTCTTGTTTCATGATAGTGGAATATTTGGGTTACTAATATGGTTGCTCTATTGATTCGAGGAATCGAAGCGTGAGTCTGGAAAGGGCATACTCATGTATGCTCGAGAAGGGGATAGTGATGCAATCGGGGAGGGTTGGCAAGTCGTTTACTCGGCAAATATCGAACTTCGCGTGCAGCCGTTGGTGGGAGAGCACGTGCCGAAAATCTTCTCGTCCGAGCTCTTCGGATGATGCACATTCCGCGAGAGGAAACTCCCATAGATGGTGCCAGATATCTTTCTCTTTCCGCTGGTGGAGGAGGGTGAAACCGTCTGGATTGAGGTAGATGGTGTAATGTAGATACCGATCTTTGAGTGGTGTACGCGGCTTTCTTACGGGCAGGAGACTGACGGTGCCGCTCGCGTAGGCTCGGCAGTTGCCGGAGAGTGGGCAATGCGGGCAGTCGGGCTGACCGGGGGTGCAGAAGATCGCCCCGAGCTCCATGATGGCGGAGTTGTGCAAACGTGGTTGCTCGCGATCGAGCAACTCCCACGCGTATTGGCGGAAACGCTTTTTGCCAGCGGTTGTATCGAACGGCTCGTCACAATCCATGAGTCGGGATAGCACCCGATATACATTGCCATCGGCCGCCGGATAAGGGGCGTTGTATGCAAACGACATGATGGCTCCAGCGGTGTATTCGCCTACTCCTGGCAGTTGGATCACATCCTCAAAACGGGTAGGGAAGGGTGCCCAACCATTGCTTACAATGAGCTTGGCGGCTTTGTGGAGGTTGCGAGCGCGGGAGTAGTATCCGAGGCCTTGCCAGAGGAGCATCACTTCGTCTTCGGTGGCGTTGGCTAAGTCTTCCACTTGTGGGAAGCGCTCTACGAACCGCCACCAATAATCCATACCCTGCTGCACCCTCGTTTGCTGGAGGATGATCTCTGAGAGCCAGATGCGGTAGGCGTTGGTAGTGTCGCGCCAAGGCAACTCGCGCTTGGAGGATTCGTACCAATGATATAGGGCGCTATGGTTAATCATGCTTGGGGTTGGCTGATGATATTTACGTCCATGTGCGGATATGCGAAGCCGAAGCCGTGTTGCGGCAGCTCGGTGTAGTAGCGTTTCTGCAGGTCAAAATATACGTCCCAATAGTCTTCAACTCGTACCCAACAACGCGTTACGAACGTGATATCGTTGCTGTTGAGCGAGGAGAGTCCGCAGAAGGGGTCGGGGATGGGGATGCCTTGCAGGTTGACCGCTGATGAACTCGTTGTCTTGGGCCTTTCATCGGCCGATGAGAGTACGCGTTTATCCTCTTTCATCATCGAGAGAAGGAGGGCGATACACGCGTCGGCATCAGAGCCGTAGGCTACCGACACGTTGATATCCACTCGCCTGAGCGGTTGAGCGGAGAAGTTATTGATGGTGCCGTTAGAGAGGGTGCCGTTGGGCAGGATAATCACGCGGTTGTCGGTGGTGAGTATTTTTGTAGAAACGATAGAAACGGCCATGACCGTGCCCGTATATCCTTGAGCTTCAATGAAATCGCCGGCTTTGAAAGGTTTGAAAACGAGCAGCATGATGCCGCCTGCGAAATTCTGTACGGTGCCGGAGAGCGCCATACCAATGGCCATACCGCCGGCAGCGAGGAGGGCAGCGAGCGAGGTGGTGTCAATGCCGAGGGTGCTGACCGTAATCACGATAAGAATAACGGTCATCATGATGCTCACGAGCGAGGTGACAAACGATGCCAGCGTGCGTTCGGTATGACGCCTACTGAAGATCTTCGTGAGGAGAACTTTCACCCTCCGGATTATCCATGCACCGAGCAGATAAATGATGATAGCCGCCAGCACTTTGAGACCGAAATGGATAGCCTGCTGAATGAGGTCATGCCAAAACGTTTCGGGGTTGGTGATGGCTTGCTCGATCATCATCTGCGTGCGTTGCTGAAGCGAGTCGGGGTTGATGACGGGAGGGGTAGGGATGTCTGCTTGAAGAAAAAGCATAGGATATTCAGAATTTTGATGGACAATGAATAGTAATGGGTTGATTGGTAAACGGGTGGACAAACTGCAACTCCGCCGCATGGAGCATCAGCCTTGGCGCTTTTCTGCAGTCGCCGTAGAGCCGATCGCCGAGAATGGGCGAATCGAGCCCGCTTGGGTGGGCTGCATGTACGCGCAACTGATGCGTGCGACCTGTACGCGGAAAGAAATCTACAAAAATCGTGCCGTCTGCTCTAATCTCCCGAAAGCGGTAGTCTGTGATGGCCGTTTTGCCATGCTGAAAATCCACTCGTTGTCGGGGCCTGTCGAAGGGGTCACGGCTGAGCGGGAGGGCTATCTGTCCGCTCATTGGCAACCTCTCTTTCACCGTTGATTGCACGTTCATCGTACGTTCATCGCACACAAATGGTCGTGCACAGTACGTGTTTTGCTCGAGTACTGCTTCATAGCGCTTCGTAATATCTCGGCGCAGAAAAAGTTGCTGCAAACGAATGTATGCGTCTTGATTTTTGGCAATAAGCACGATGCCGCTGGTGTCCATATCGAGGCGATGAACGGGCAGATAATCGGGGTTGTGAAGCCAATCGAGCAGGCTGTAATCGCCGCTTGTTCCCGGTACGGTCAGCAACCCTGCGGGTTTGTTTACGGCCATCATAAACGCATCTTCGTATAGGATTTGCGTTTGTGCGGCCAACGCTTCGTTGCTTTTGCGAGCAGGGTCTTCATCCATCGGGATGCCGGCCAACATATAGCGCAAGATGGGCTTGCATTTGCTCTGACAAGCGGGGTAGAATTGCCCCTCTTTTCGGAGCTCGCTCTGCGGAGATGCACCCATCCAAAACTCTGCCATACAGAGCGGCTGCAGGTGGTGCTCGAATGCGAACTGCAGCAGCTTGGGTACGCAACATTCTCCGGAGCCTGAAGGCGGAATAGGTTGATAATCAGCCGTTTGGCTTTTAGCTCTTCCATAATACTCCTCTTCTGACAGGATGGGTTTCTCGTTTTTGAAAATATCGAGAAGGTCGCGTGTTTGCCCTTGTGCGTTTCGCATTTGGTATTGGCTGAACATCCACCGCTGGAGGGCTTGACTACGTTGTTTCCGTTCGTTTTTCAACCCCTCCACCTGACTGCCTTCAGCCTCTTGAAGACGCTTGTTGATGGCGCTTATCCGAGCCTCTTCTTGCTTGAAATAGCCGTCAGGATGACTGATATCCACCACGGGCGGCACGAAGCCTTCGTGGTGATACGAGCCGTCGAGCATGGCGGAGAAAGCGCGGAGATAACCGATGCTGCCATCGGGCGTTTCCACCACCAAAACCCCGAACATTTTGCCCTGCCTGAACAACTCCGATTGCGGATTGGCGAGCTGATACGCTCTTACGTCACGCATCACTTCTTCTGCCGCAGCCTCCGCCCATGGGTGGGGAAGGTAATTGAAAGGATACGTGAATCGGACAGGGCGTTGACCCTTGTCTGACACCTCGAGAGTATGGACATTTTCGTTCATTTGTTTGCAAAATTACGTAAAAAAAGTGGATTATGCAAAATTGCGCATAAAAATCTATAAAAATTACTGTTTTTTTTGCGAGATTGGAGATTTTTTAGTATCTTTGCAGCCAAGTTCAATATTAATTTATTCAAATATATAATCAGTATGAAACCCGTAACGTATATCGGTTGTGATGATGCCGAATTGGACCTCTTTGAAAGTCAGTATGAACTGCCGGAAGGAATGTGCTACAACAGTTATCTGCTGGCAGGAGAAAAGATTGCAATAATGGATTCTGTTGACCCGCGTAAGACCGACGAATGGTTAGAAAAACTGGCGGCTGCGCTGGAAGGTCGCAAGCCCGATTATCTGATTGTGCAGCATATGGAGCCCGATCATAGTGGTTCGATTCGCGCTTTCCGTGAGGCGTATCCGCAGACGGAGATTTTGGCATCGGAAAAGGCCCTTCTCTTCATGCAACAATTCAACGAAGGCATCTCGATGGAGGGCACGCGCGCTATTCATGAAGGTGACGAGCTTGACCTCGGTGGGCTGACGCTCCGCTTTATCGCTGCGCCGTTTGTGCATTGGCCGGAAGTGATGATGACCTACGTGAAGGAAGTGAAAACGCTGTTCTCGGCTGATGGTTTTGGTAAGTTCGGCGTGTATGATGCCGACCCCGATGATTGGGCTTGTGAGGCTCGCCGTTATTATTTCAATATCTGCGGTAAGTATGGCGTACAGGTGCAGAAGGCGCTCGATAAGGTGAAAGAATTGGAGGTGGATACAATCTGCCCGCTTCATGGTCCTGTCTTGGAAGGCGAGAAACGCGAAGAGGCGATGCGTCTATATACCATTTGGAGCGCTTATGATGTGGAAACGAATGGCGTACTCGTTGCTCACGCTTCTATTCATGGTAACACGGCTGCGGCTGCCAATCTGCTGGCAGAGATGCTCCGCGCACGCGGTTTTGAAAAGGTGGCTGTAGCGGATCTCTGCAGAGACGATATGGCTGAGGTGATTGAGGATGCGTTCAGAATGGGCCGAATGGTGTGCTGCTGCGCTACTTATGATGGCGATATCTTCCCGCCGATGCATACTTTCCTCTGGAAACTGCAGCTAAAGGGCTATCGCGATCGTAAGGTAGGTTTGCTCGAAAACGGCACCTGGGCACCCGTTGCTGCGAGAAAGATGCGCGAGATCATCTCTACGATGAAAGATGTGGAGATCGTTGAGCCGGTTGTGAGCATCAAGAGCTCGCTTCATGATGCCGATATTGACCAACTCGAAGCTTTGGCAAATGCCATTTCGAAATAATCTTTTTTGCGGGTTTATTCATATCCGCCTGATTTTAAATTCTGTTGCTTATGCATTTCCAATACCGAACCCGCGGCACTTGTTCGCAGCTGATTGAGCTGGATATCAACGAGCAGAACGTGATAGAAGAGGTGAGTTTCCTTGGTGGTTGCCAGGGAAATCTCACGGGCATTTCCACGCTTGTCAAAGGTATGTACATTGATGATGTAATTACCAAACTGAGCGGTATTCAATGTGGCTATAAGGGCACTTCTTGCCCAGATCAGTTGGCTCGTGCGCTGAGAGCTTATAAAGAGCAGAAATCTCTATAAATCAATGTTTTATGAAGAAACTTATTCTTTTCCTTTTACCCCTTCTTTTGCTTGCATGTGACCCCGAGCGCAATGCCGAAATGACCGTGACGCTCGATGATGACCGCGGCTGGATGACGCAAGTGGATTTTGAAACCGAGCTGGATATTACGAAGGCTGTGTGCGTGGATTCTGACACGATGCGTTTGCATTTCTTCGGATGGAACCTTGAAGAAGATTCTACATTCACGCTCGCTCTCCCGAGCGATGTGAGCAAGTTCGGACAATGCTATCTGCGCTATACGATGTGCGGATGGAATAACGGTCCGGCAGAGTGGGATATGACTACGATGATAAAGGTGAAGGATAAGGCAACGGGCGAATGGTACGAGCTCTCGCGCTGCATCACGCCTTATGGCGGCTCGTTTAAGTCCAATTGGCAGAAGGTGTTTTACCTCGATGTAACCCCGCTGATGCCCCTCTTGGAAGGCGAGACAGAGTTCTGCATTTTCTACTGCGGATGGGATGCTACCGAGAAGCGAGCACATGCTTGCGCGCTCTCGCTATGCTATTTCAGCGGTAAGAATCCGAATGGAAAGCCCGCTTGGCATCAGAAGATTTACGACTCCACACTCAATGGCAACACCGGTTATCGCTCTTGGGCGTATGGTGTGGAAGGCCATTCGATTGAGGATTCAACCCGTTTGGGCAAACGCGTGATTCATGTGCCGAGCGGAACGAAGAATATCGTAATTCGCTCATGCTTCACCGGGCATGGGCAAGATGCGCTTACTGTGGGCAATGGCACTTTCCCCACCAGACAGGGCTACAAACCCAATAATGTGGCAGAGTTTGATTACAACGAATATCGCTTTGTGCTCAATGGCGATACGCTTGCGAAAACGGGTTATCTCTTTGAGGAAAATTCCGATAACTATAAGCAAGCCGGCACCTATAAGTACGACCGCTGCGGCTGGGGACCGGGGCAGCCTTGCAATGTGCATTATTGGACAATTCGCAATCTGCCCAGCGATATGGGCGTAATCACGCTTGATTTTGACCTTGATCCGTATATTTCCAAAAACACTGCTCCAAACGCCGAGTCAATCGCGCAGTTCTACGTTGAAGTGGATGCTTACGGATATAATTAATTGTAGGTAGGTTCGCAAATTCGCTATAATACGTTTACCACAATTAATCTTTATCTTTTGAATATGGGAATTATTAGAACCCACCTCTAGTGTTTTTCCAATTTAGAAAAGCCATTCGTTAATAAAACCAATCCGCAATAATCTCAGCAATCCTTCATTGCGTTCGTTTTCTTACATATTCCGCTCTGAGCTGATTCGCAATGCCGGCAATCTGTTGTCGGCAAGCGTGGTGGCACAGCTGATTGGGCTGCTGGTGTATCCGCTGTTGACGCGGCTGTATTCGCCCGATGATTTCGGATTGCTCACACTTTTTTTGCAGATTGGCAATGTGCTGGTGATGCTCACTACGATGGAGTATCATTATGCGATTGTGCTGCCAGATAATGAGCAAGATGCGCAAAACGTGATGCGGTTATGCTTTCGTTTGCTCGCGCTGAGCACGATTGTGGTAGCTGTGTCGGTCTTGTTCAGAGCCCCGATAGCTGCCCTCTTTAATAGCCCTGATTTGGCGCGATTCTATCCGCTGATGCCGCTAATGGTGTTTGCTTTGGGGCTTTGGAACATGCTCAATTATTGGTATATTCGTCGTAAGGCTTTCAGCCGAATAAGCGGTTATTTGTATGTGCAGAGTGTGTTCTCAGCAGGCGGAAAATTGGGTTTTGGCTATGGGCACATCTTCGGTGGCATGATCTATTCGGTGGTGCTTGCGCCCGTTTTGGCATGCCTCGTTTCCGTTTCTTTAGCCTTCAAGAAACACGTAAAAATCTTTGGAGAGTCGTTTGAATCGCAGGGTATTCGTAAGGTGGCGGCTCGCTATCGCAATTTCCCCCTCTATACCCTTCCGCGCGACGTGGTGAATATCGTAGCTGCACAGTTGCCCGTGTTTGTGCTTACGCCATGTTTTGGTGCGTATGATGTGGGGCTTTGGAGCATGGCAATGTTGCTCGGCTTTGTGCCGATCAATATGATTACGAAGGCCATCTATCAGGTGCTGTATCAAGATTGTGCAGAAAGGGTAAACATGCATCGAGCTGTATGGCCGCTCATTCGTTCGTTTTCCATCTATGCGTTGATACTGCTGGTGCCCCTTTTTGCCGGACTTTTCTTCATTCTTCCGTGGTTAACATCTTGGTTGCTTGGGGCAGAGTGGGAGGCTTCCGGACATATGATTCGATGGATGCTCCCTTGGTTATTGATGACTGCGCTCACGGCTTCCACTTGCTTCTTGTCGGATATTTTTATGCAGCAGAAATTAGGACTTGCGTTTGAGATTCTGCTGGCAGTATGCCGTTTTGCGGGGGTAGGAATAGGCGTGGTTTGCGGCAGTTTTACGGTGGCGATTGCCGGCTACTGCATCGGCAGCTCTGCTGCTATCTTAGCGCAATTCATTTGGCTGATCACCCTCTGCCGAAAGCATGACCAATCCCTCTGCTGATTAACCCACTCGCTTCAATACAGCATGATTGACTTTCTATTGAATTAGCCCACTCGCTTCATTTGTCGTTTGACGGGGTATGTTTAGAAAGTAGTTTCCTCCAAATTTCCTTATTCATTTACTTTATTATTCAAAAAAATCAGGCTCCCGATGGGGAGCCTGATTCGTGTTTAAGCACGCTTTATTTCTTGATGAATGGCGTGGTGGCTGTTTGTCCGTTAGTTGTCTGTAAGCGGATGAGATACATGCCGCTTGGCAAAGTGCTCACGTTAAGGGTATCTGCATAAGGTTGACGAATAACGAGTTGACCGGTAGCGTCGAAAATGTAGATTTCTGTTCCGCCCTCTGCTTGTAAGTGAAGAACCTCCGTGGTAGGATTCGGCCATACTGCAACCTGAAGGGTTGTGTTGCTCAGTGCAGAGGTTGGCTCTATGGTCAGATGGAGCACAATGGTAGAATCACAGCCGTTGACAGTCGTATCGCTGAAGATGTAATCTCCCGATTCTTTGAGGATTTGTCCGTTCCAAATCAGACTATCGGTATGCGTTTCAGAACGTTCTTCATAAGTGCTCTTATTAATCGTCAGATGGAGCACAATGGTAGAATCGCAGCCGTTTACGGTCGTATCGCTGAAGGTGTAATCGCCCGATTCGGTGTAGGTTGTTCCCTTCCATTCCATTGAATCGCAAGCCGTAAGATATTCATCGAAATAATAGGACTGATTGATTGTCAAATGCAGGGTTAACTGCTCCGTGCCATTGGCTGTTTGCTTGCTGATGCTGTAATCGCCCGATTGTGTGTACGTTTGTCCCTCCCATGTAAATGCTCCGCAGCTGATGGCGGTAGTATCGTACTGGATAGGAGCGGCATTGACAACACCGAAATCTACGGAATAAACATTGGATGGCACATTCGCTAACTGCGTGAGCTCCCAGTTGCTCCAATCCGTTTTAAACTCCCAAAAAATTACATCTCCGGCAACGATGGTTTGGCCCGCAATACCCGATGGGGCCAATTGGTCGTTGAGATTATACATCCAATATCCCATGCCACTTTCAGAAGCTGCTTGAGCTGTCGCGCCATCGTAGGTTACGCCATCGGGGGCGTTTACAGAGATCTCCTCGATGAACCCGCTTGAGATGCCATCTATGGTCGTATTCGGATCGTAGGTGTTGATAGAATCCAGGATATCGGCAGCAACGAATGTTGTTCCTGCATTGGAGGAGATGAGTACATCCCATTTGAAGAGCGCAATCAAATCAGGATAGTAGGCATATACAGTAACCTTGGAAGCAGACGAAGACTCCGGCTCAGTAGTGGTATTGGGGTTTTGGACGATACGGATATTATCGAGCAAAATGGAATTATTGACAGTAGAATCATCATCGTAGAGCACTATGCGCGCACCTGCTGGGATTCCCGAGAGCGAAATGGTATATTGCTGATAACCACTTGTAGGAAGTACTTCATCGTGAAAGTTAACTACCGCTGTATTGAAATTGGCTTTCAGTGTATCTGCCAGCGAATTGATATACCCAATGCGAAGGCGGTTTGAATAGGTGTATGAACCACTACTTTGTTCGCCTTTGCCCATAAAAGTAAGCTGCAATTGCGAATAATTGGCATCGCTGATGAGCGGGAGTACAGCAAATGGTGCAGTGCGGTTGGTGGAAGCATTGTGATACATACGCATGCAAAGACGACCATCGTAACCATACGAAGAAGTGGCATCGCCTGTGTAAGGATAAATGAATGGGCAGTATGCTGCTGAGTTTTTAGAACTGCCGCCGTTGCCTACAATCCAATTTTGCGGAACGAGATACGAGCTTGAACTCACTGAAGGCTTGGTGCCTTCGTAATCATCGAAATTCCAAACGGCTTCCTGCAGACTTATCGTGTAAGATGCCTGCTGAGCTCGCATGCTGAATGCAGTGCTGACGAGCAAAAAAAAGAGAAAAATTCGTTTCATTGTTGTTTGTTTTGGTTATTATAGAATAAAACATAAAAAATCCACTTCTCAGAACGTAGAGAAATGGATAACCAAACGCGCAACACCACACACCCCATGCGGGATAGTTGTCATTGTGTCCGTTACTCTTTCCTCGAGAGTTCTTTGACATACAAACAGGCAGGTCTTCTGACTCGTTTCGGCTACCCGCCTTCCCAACGTGTTTCGTCAGTGGCGTAATGGGCAGCTGTGGTAGAAACTTACAGCAGCGGGACTGTTCAGGATTCTCACCTGATTCCCTATTAAGTCTGGCCGTGAAGCCAGACACCTGAATGCACTATGTGGATGGTCTCTTTGAAACCGACTGCAAAGTTACTATAAATAATTGGAATAACCAAATTATTATCTGTTTTTCTTTCGTTTTTTTAGGTTGCTCATCGTATATGGTAATCGTTTTACATTATTAACGTATTTTTTTGTAAGAATGGCTGCATGTAGCAGTCTATCAATATACTAAAACAGACTCCCTATTGGAGGAGCCTGTTTTAGTATATTATCTTCCTTATTGTGTTTTCTTTAAGGGGCTGTTTATCCAACCATCAGGATATAGGCGAGCGAGCAGCAGGAGATGACGATCCAGAGCAGCACACCTTGAATGAGCGGACGAATGCCCACTGCTTTGAGCGTCTCACGCGTGAGCGATGCGCCGATAAAGAAGAGGGAGAGCGTAATCATGTGCTTGGCGAGCTTATTGATGCCTCCGCCAATCATCGAACCTACTTGAGCAGCACTTTCGCCTATAAGGGCGGCATTACTCAAGATATAGGTGTTGAACAATATGGCTACGATGAACCAAATAATAAACATCGGGATGGTCTTATACCAAGGCTTTGCTTTGGCCCCATCTGCTGCGGCTAAACTCTTGCGGAAAAGGAAAGGGGTGATGAGCGCCAATACTACAATCCAAAGTGCACGGGTAAGTTTGATGGTAGTAGCCACTTCGAGTGCGCTTACGCCCTCTGCAGCCATCAGCTCCGGATGCATCGCATCGTAAGCTGCGCCGGCACCTACTACTGATGACGTGTCGTGGATAGCAATAGCGGCCCACATACCAAACTGCTTCATCGTCATACCGATAGCATCGCCGATGGAGGGAAAAATAAAGAGGCCGATGGCATTGAGGATAAACACAACGCCAAGCGCAACCGACATCGACTCTGCTTTGGCTTTGATCACAGGGCCTACGGCAGCGATGGCGCTGCCACCGCAGATAGCTGTACCTGCCGAAATGAGGTAACTCGTTTGATCATCCACCTTCAGCATCTTACGGCCAATCAGCCAACCAATCAGCAGTGTGCCAAACACCGAAATGATGGTGAATGCCATTCCTTCTGCGCCCGACTCCACGGCCTTATATACGTTCATGCCAAAACCCAAACCAATCACCGAATATTGGAGCAGTTTCTTAGACATGGTCTTGTTGAATTCCGGATAGGCTTTGCCCAAAACGAGGGCAAATACCAAACCAATAACCAAAGCAATAGGAGAGGTAACCCAATGGCCTATCCACGACCAAGAACCCAAGTCAAACAAGCCTATCTCTTGGGCAAAACCAATCAGCAGACTAATACCGAGAATGCTTACAATTGTTATGTAAAGTGCGTTTACGATTTTCTGATTCATATTGCTATTTAATTTTGTTATAGATGCACATTATCAAGATATACAAGCAGGAAATGAGGCAGAATCCATTGCTCAACCACATCGGTACACCTTCCCAAAAATCCCGCACGGAGAGGATAATGCCCGAAACAAACCAAAACAGAATACCCGCCGTAAGGATGACCTGCATCGTAAGGGATATGCTGCTTGTGTCGCGCGTTCGGAGTATGCGAATAGCTTGCGGAACTTGGCATACGGCCATACAGATGCCCGCAATCGAAGAAGTGATTGTAAATGGATCCATGTATATAAAAAATACTATAGGTGGGTTCAAAAATCCCACGCAATCAATGAATTTGCTATGATTTTATGTGGAGAATGAAGGAGCATCGTTCCTTATTGCGTAAACTCCTTATTGCGTACATCCTTATTGCCGTGCTCGCTGAGCGTCAGATAGTGATATGGCAGAAGGTGTTGATTTTCTGTTTGTCAAACGGGGCCGATACCCGGATATAATTCTCTGTCCAGCCGGCCATGAGGAGGTTGCCCTCCTCATCTTTCTCGCGGCCCGACTCCCAAAGCACCACGGCTTCTTCTCCACGATGACGCTCGTAGAATGCTCGCAGTTTTTGCTCGGATAATTGCATGAGCACCTCCACTCTACGTTTCTGCTCTTGCGGTTTCACGCGCGGCAAATCCATCTCCACCATGCGCGTGTGTGCGCGCTCGGAATATGGGAAAACATGCAACTGCTGCACATCGAGCGAGGTGATGAATTGTCGGTAGTCTTCAAACATCGCTTCCGTCTCGCCGCGGACACCCACCATGCAATCCACACCGATAAACGCATTCGGCATCACCCTGCGGATATGCGCTACGCGTTCGGCAAAAAGTTCGCGGTCGTAGCGCCGATGCATGATTTTCAGAATCTCATTGCTGCCGCTCTGGAGGGGAATATGGAAATGGGGCGCAAAATGGCGGCTGTGCTTTACGAACTCAATCACTTCGTCGGATAGCAGATTCGGTTCGCACGAAGAGATTCGGTAGCGCACTTCGCCCCTAACCTCATCAAGCGCCCGGAGCAGATCGATAAACGTCTCGCCGGTGGTGCGTCCGAAATCGCCGATGTTGACACCCGTCAGCACGATCTCTTTCGCCCCTTCATCGATAGCTTGTTGTGCCATCTTTACTGTGCTTTCGATGCTGCCGCAGCGACTCTTCCCTCGCGCCATGGGGATGGTGCAGTAGGTGCAGTAATAGTCGCAGCCGTCTTGCACTTTGAGGAAACAACGCGTGCGGTCATCGCGCGAGTAATAGGGGTGAAAAGCGAGTCCCTCTTCGGAGAGTCGTCCGTTGGGTTGCGCTAAGTCCGTAACGGCAATCTCGCAAGGGTGGGGCGCATCGTCAGCCAATGCCTCAACTGCTGCAACAATGCCCGGAATGAGGTGCTTGTCGTTGGCTCCTACTACGTAATCCACACCCGCTATCGATGCCACTTCTTCTGGACGGAGTTGCGCATAGCAACCCGTTACAATCAGCGTTGCATCCGGATTTTCGCGATGCAATCGGCGGATGGCTTGACGCCCTTTCTGATCGGCCACATCCGTGACCGAGCAGGTGTTGAGAATGCAAACATCAGCAGCCTCTCCTTTCTTCGCGCGCTGATGCCCGCGTTCGAGGAGTTGCTTACCAATAGCCGACGTCTCGGCGAAATTGAGTTTGCATCCTAATGTGTGAAACGATATCTTCATTTATTGTATAGCCGAATATAGCTGTGTTACCTTTGCTGATTAATTTCAGCTGGTTGATAGGGGAAACGCTTGGTGCGATGGTCGCTGATGCGGCCTTCCCAATCGAGACCGAAAGCAAACGTATAACTATTGCCTGCTGCATCTACATAGGGCACCATATCGTGGGGCAAGTCCTCGCATTGCGTTTCTACAGTTTGCATGTTGCGAGGCATGGTCATCGGGAGTAAGCCTTGGGGCTCAGCTTTGCCGGTGATGATATCCAATACGGCCTGATGGCTGATGCTGAACGTGAGCAGGAGCACATCGGTATATGGCTCTATCTCAGCGGCTACAAACGGGCGCTCCGTCTCCACTATCGTAATCACGGGCTTGCTACCCATCCGCTGACGCATCTGTTGCACCATGAGCATATCATCGCGGTTGTAGGTGCTCACCGTCTTGCCTTGGTAACCGCGGTCGGCAGAAACCTCTTTGGGGTCGCCGCCTGCTATACTATGTTCGCGAGCAGAAGCGGCAGTATAATCCTCGTATTGGAGCGTGATGGGCATATACCCATTCCCGCCCTGCTCGGCGTCTTCGATGCTGTAACCGAAATCGGCTTGGGGAGAATGGATAAAGCAGAGGGCCATGTCAGCCTCCTCGGGCGAGGCTACTACCTCGAAGTACTTGTTTAGCAGTTGGGAGTCAACCGGTACTGCCCATTTCTCTTCTGCCCATCCGCCGAAGAACTGACGAGCAGCTGGGAAATGGCGCTCCGGCACATATACTTTGGGCTTGGCACCCTCTGTAGCCGGACGAATCACCTTGCCTGCATTCTTGAGCATCACGATGCTCTTGAGCTGTGCCTCATACCCTTCTTTGCAAAACTGCGCATTGCCAACAAACGAATCGGCATAGTCGGGATCTACATACGGATTCTCGAAGAGTCCGCAGCGGAAGATATTGAGCAGCAGGCGTTTAGCAGATAATTCAAAGCGCTTGCGCGCGGCTTCTTCGCTTTCTGCTTCTACCCACATCCTGTAGGTATCGAGTACGGGTTGCTTCTCGTTGTTGCCGCCAAACTGATCGACTCCTGCGCGTAAAGCCTCATAATGGCGCTCAGCCGGAGTGAGCGTCTCTACGCCCCACGGTTTGCCGCTGTGCAGCCCCACTGCGGGATTATCATGCGTGACTGCCCAATCGGTGCACACCACGCCATCGTAGGCATATTGCCCCCTCAGTAAGTCGCTGATGATATATCGGCTGAAGTTATTTCCTTTCTCTTCGCCGGAAGGGTCAATGCCATGACTGATGGTGTAATAGGGCATCACGGCTGAAGCTGTTTTAGTAGGACCTGTCAAGCGGAAAGCACCCTCCGTAAACGGCTTCAGGTGTTGCGCGAAGGCGCCACCGGGATAAACGGCATACTTACCAAAGCAGAAATGCGCATCTCTACCTCCTTCGCCGCTGCCGCCTCCCGGCCAATGCTTCACCATCGCATTCACCGACTCGCGTCCCCAGCCGTTTTTTTCGCCGGGGGTAGTCTGAAACGCATCGCAGTATGCTTCAGCGATGGCCGTGTTGAGGGCCGGGTCTTCGGAGTACGTGCCGTAGAATCGACGCCAACGAGGGTCGGTAGCTATATCTACTTGCGGGGAGAGTGCAGTCGTGATACCGAGCGCACGGTATTCGGCAGAGGCTATCTCGCCAAACCGGCGAACCAACGCGATATCAAACGTGGCACCCATGCCGATTTCGTTGGGCCAATAGCTGATCTCGCCACCTGCACCCGCGTTGTATTCGCCATCGGAAACGGCTGTATGACGCGGGTCGGAGGAGTTGTTGGCAGGAATACCATGACCGATACCCTCGCAGAGGGCCTGCACCTTATTGCTCCAGCGAGCGGCTATCCGCTTGGAGGCTACCGTAGTTACCAACACATGCCGCAGGTTGTCTTCGATGAGGAAATGTCGTTGTTCGTCGGTCAACTCTTCTGATAGAATGGGTTGGTGCAAGCTGTAAAGCATCAAACCGGCAATCTCTTCGATACTAAGTCGAGTGGCCAAATCGGCTGCACGTTGGTCTGCACCCAAACGCCAATCTTCATAAGGCGAGATGACGCCATCGCGGTCTAAATCCTTAAAGAGCAGCCCGTCTTGCTCAATGAGGCTGATGCCCGATTCGGGGGAGTAGCCCAAAGTAGGACCTTGCGTTTGTTCCACAGTTGTATAACCGTCGTGGATTACGGTATTCGTATGGTTTTTGCAGGAAAGCATGATGGTGCCTACTATAATAATATATAAGGTGTGACGAATGCGCATAGTTGAATATGGTAATGGCAATGAAGATGTGAATGTTTACCCTCAGTGCAGAGGTTTATGCTAAGAGCGATGGTTTTTCGCAATGGGGGGCAAAGAGTGATGGGTTTTCGCAAATGAGGAACTTGCCACCATTCCTTACAGTAGTAAGGAAGAAAAAGTCCCCGGCCGCATGCCGAGGACTTTTATCTGTTCGGCCATAATAGCCAATTCCTCTTATCCGAGCATCGTAAGGAGTACGCCGGCAGCTACAGCCGAGCCGATTACGCCAGCTACGTTCGGACCCATAGCGTGCATGAGGAGGAAGTTGCTCGGGTTCTCTTCCTGACCAACTGTCTGCGATACGCGAGCAGCCATCGGCACTGCCGATACGCCAGCCGAACCAATCAGCGGGTTGATCTTCTCTTTGAGGAAGAGGTTCATAAACTTAGCGAGCAAAACGCCACCAGCACTACCCAAACCAAAGGCAACGATACCCATGGCGAGGATCATGATGGTCTTAACGTTGAGGAACGATGCACCGGTTGCCGTTGCGCCTACCGACAAGCCGAGGAAGATCACTACGATATTCATCAGCTCGTTTTGAGCGGTCTTCGACAGACGATCTACAACGCCGCACTCTTTCATCAGGTTACCGAGCATCAAGCAGCCAATCAGCGGAGCGGCATCCGGGAGGATGAGCGCTACCACAGCCGTGATGATTACCGGAAACACGATCTTCTCAGTCTTAGATACCGGACGGAGCTGCCCCATCTTGATAGCGCGCTCTTTCTTGGTGGTGAGGGCACGCATGATAGGCGGCTGAATAACCGGTACGAGAGCCATGTACGAATATGCAGCGATAGCAATCGGGCCCAGCAAATGCGGAGCCAACTTAGAGGTGAGGAAGATCGAGGTAGGACCGTCAGCACCACCGATGATACCGATTGAACCGGCTTCAGCAGGCGTAAAGCCCATAAAGCTTGCGCAAAGGAACGTCACGAAGATACCAATCTGAGCAGCCGCACCGAGGATGAGGCTCTTGGGGTTGGAAATGAGCGGACCGAAATCCGTCATGGCACCTACACCGATGAAGATCAAGCAGGGGTAAACGCCTGCCTTAACGCCGATATAGAGCACATCCAAGAGGCCGCCCTCCTTCATGATGGCGCCGTATGAGTGGTAAGCGGGCGAACTCTCATCGAGGAAAGCCGTCCACAACTCGCTGTGGAACATGCCCGCACCCGGCAGATTGGTCAAGAGCATTCCGAATGCGATGGGGAGGAGCAGCAGCGGCTCATATTTCTTGTGGATAGCCAGCCAGAGCAGGAAGAAACTCAGGAGGAGCATCACTGCCTGCTGCCAGTCTATCTGCATGAAACCCATGCCTTGGAAGAAATTGATAATATCCATAATGTGTTTATGAAAATTATGCGAGTACTACGAGCAGGTCGTCCTGCATTACGGTCTGACCGGCAGCTACAGCTACCTGAGCTACCTTACCATCCTGCTCTGCAAGAATCGGGTTCTCCATCTTCATGGACTCGAGAATGAGGAGGGTGTCGCCCTTCTTCACGTCTTGACCTTCGTTAACGCAAACCTTCACTACCGAACCGGGCAGCGGGCTCTTAACCTGAGCGCCAGCAGCAGCAGCGGGAGCGGCAGCCTTAGGTGCGGGAGCAGCTTTAGGAGCAGCAGGTGCGGCAGCCTTAGGAGCAGCGGCAGCGGGTGCGGGAGCTGCTTTAGGTGCGGGAGCTACCGGCTTCTCGGTTTCTACCGTATATTTTTTGCCATTTACAGTTACCTCGGTGAGGCCTGCTTCAATCTCTTCTACAGCGCACTTATATTCAGCGCCATTGATCTTAAAAGAAAATTCTTTTGCCATAATTGTGTTTTTATACTGTGGCCGTTTGGCCGATTTTGTGAATGATTAAAATCCGGCGTTGTTCATGCCGAATACTTTGCTGTTCCATGCGGTCGGCTTAGCGGTCATGGTGAGGTTGGTGTCAACGAAGTCGTGAGCGTGACCATAATAGAGGTGGAGCGCCATAGCGATAGCCACCTTATCATCGTCGCTTGCCTCGCTCAATGCCATGGCGATAGCCGCCATCGTGCCTTCGTCAGTCGGCACAGGCGACACCTTGGTCTTCGGCTCTACGCGCGCTGGCTGAGCTGCCTTTGCCTCTTTCTTGCAACCTCCGGTAGCCTTCTGCATTACGAAGCCGAAGAACTTGAGGATATAGATGAGGCAAACGAGCAACGCGAGCACGATACCAAAACCAAGACCGGTAATGATCCATGTATCAGCTGTTACTGCAAGTAAGATATTCATAATGATTGTCTGTTAAAGAGGAATATTGCAGTGCTTCTTGAGCGGGTTGGTGAGCTTCTTGGTCTGGAGCTGCTCGAAAGCTTTGATGATGCGCTTGCGCGTGTTGCGCGGTTCAATAACGTCATCAATATAGCCGCGGTTAGCTGCCTGATATGGGCTCGCGAACTTGTCTTTGTATTCTGCTTCTTTCTCAGCGATGAAGGCCTTGCGCTCTGCAGGATCCTCGATAGCCTTGATGGCTTTAGCATGGAGCACGCCTACTGCGCCCGATGCACCCATAACGGCAATCTCTGCATTCGGCCAACTGTAGCAATAGTCGCCACGAAGCTGCTTGCAAGACATCACGATATGGCTGCCGCCGTAAGACTTACGAATCGTTACGGTTACCTTAGGAACGGTAGCTTCACCAAAGGCGAACATCAGCTTAGCACCATGGTCGATGATGCCGGCATACTCTTGGCCCGTACCGCAGAGGAAGCCCGGAACGTCAACGAGCGTAAGAATCTGAATATTGAAGGCATCGCAGAAACGAACGAAGCGAGCGGCTTTGCGAGAAGCATCGCAGTCCAATACGCCGGCAATCCAGCTCGGTTGGTTGGCGATGATACCCGTAGAGCGGCCGTTGAAACGAGCGAAACCGCAGATGATGTTCTTTGCATAATCTTTCTGAACCTCCATGAAGTCGCCGTTATCCACAATCAGGTTGATGATATCCTTCATGTTGTAAGGCTTGTTGGGGTCAGCAGGAACGAGGTCGTTCAAGCTGTCTTCTACGCGGTCAATGGGGTCGGTGCACTCTACGCGCGGAGCCTCTTCCATATTGTTCTGCGGAATGAAGCTTACCAGGCGGCGAACCTCTGCCAATGCTTCGTCTTCCGTAGCTGCTACGAAGTGGGTAACGCCCGACTTGGTAGCATGTACCTTAGCGCCACCGAGCTGCTCTACCGTTACGTCTTCACCCGTAACCGATTTTACTACCTTCGGACCGGTGATGAACATGTAAGAATTCTGCTCGGTCATCATGATGAAGTCCGTAAGAGCGGGGCTGTAAACGGCACCACCAGCGCAGGGGCCGAAGATAACGGAAATCTGAGGAACAACGCCCGATGCAAGGATATTGCGCTCGAAGATCTCTGCGTAACCTGCCAATGCGCAAGCACCTTCTTGAATACGTGCGCCACCCGAGTCGTTCAAACCGATGATCGGTGCACCTAATTTCATACCGAGGTCCATCACGTGGCAGATTTTCTGAGCCATCGTTTCAGAGAGCGAGCCGCCGATTACGGTAGCATCTTGAGCAAATACGAAGACCAAGCGGCCGTCAATCGTACCCGAACCTACAGCTACGCCATCGCCCAAGAACACTTTCTTCTCCATGCCGAAGTCGGTGCAGCGGTGAGTGAGGAACATGTCCACCTCTTCGAAGCTGCCTTCGTCAAGCAGTTTGTTGATACGCTCACGAGCCGTGTAGCTGCCTTTGGCGTGGTGTTTTTCTACGGCTGCTGCACCACCGCCTGCCATAGCTTGCTCACGCTTCTCGATGAGCTTCTGAAGTTTTTCTGAATTTGTTGCCATATTATAGTCTGTTACGAACAGTCAAGCCCAAATGCTGAGCTTGACTTGTTCTTCAATTAAAAATTACTTAGGTTGTTCGCAGAGTTCGGTGAGGATACCCTTGGTGGATTTCGGATGGAGGAACGCAATCATCAGATGCTCAGCACCCGGACGCGGGCACTTGTCGATGAGCTGGATGCCGGCTGCTTCTGCTTCCTTGAGGGCCTCTTCTACGCTCTCTACGTTGAAAGCTACGTGGTGAACACCACCGCGGCCACCGTTCTTCTCAATGAACTTGGCAATCGAAGAGTCTGGACTCGTAGCCTCAAGAAGTTCGATTTTTACTTCGCCTACTTTGAAGAAAGCGGTCTTAACTTTCTGGTCGGCTACCTCTTCGATGGAGTAGCATTTTTGGCCCGTCAAAAACTCGAAAAACGGCATTGCCTCCTCTAATGAGGTTACGGCGATACCAAGATGCTCAATGTGAGTTGGATTCATAATGGTAAAATTTATAAAGTTAGTAAATTATGTTGTATAAAGTTAGTAATTTATGTTGAATTATATGCGTTTATGCTGTATTTTATGTGTTTTATTCATTTATGAATAGGATTATTCATTCATGCTGATTTCGCAAGAATGCAAAATCGCTGCAAAGGTACGCTTTTTTCCGCACATACGCAAGAAAAAAACGATTTATTTTAGTTCTGCACGTGAAGAGAGCGGCGGTGCGGTCAAAAAAATCGAGTACAGCGCAGGCTTTTTTTCGAATTTTTAGAACCCACCTTTAGTGCAAAACGGACAAATCCGCAGATTCGTAAGGCTCTTTTTTGCAGAAAATTTGGCTATTCCAATTATTTGTTGTACCTTTGCAGAAAAATTCAAACTATCATGAAGCGCATACTTTCCAAATTAGCTGTTTTGCTGGTGTTTGCAAACGTTTGCATCACCGCTTTTGCTGCCCCGCAAGTGGGGACTCTTGTTCGCGACACCATCCTCGAAGTGCCGTGTGTTGTTTATCTCCCGCATAACTATGCTGAGCGTGCTCACGATGGCTCTCGCAGGGGGTTCCCCGTGCTCTATCTACAGCATGGGATGTTCGGTTCTGAAAACGACTGGAGCACCTCCGGCAGGCTCCTCCATTGGATGGATTCGCTCCATCGAGAGGATATGATTGCGGAGATGATTATCGTGATGCCCGATAATTTCCTGGGCAGTATCCCATTGGAGGAACGCAGAGCCTTGATGGCCGCTCCCAACGTGACGCCCGATGGTCAACCGTTTTCGGTAGAGGATGGGCAGCACCATTGGAAGAAACTCACGCGCGAGCAGGAGCAAGCCTATGAGATGTCGGGGTATTGGGAAGAACATTTCCCGGAATTCATGACCCAGGTAGAGCGTAAGTATTTTATTGATACGCGCGAGAAGCATCGTGCGATTGCGGGCCTCTCGATGGGCGGATTCCATACCATGCATGTGAGCCATTATCTGATGAGTTCGTTTGATTATATCGGCCTTTTTTCGCCGGTTATTCTGCCTCGTGAGACTACCGATCTCGTGGGTGGTAAGACGAAGCCCGATCCCAAGTCGCCCTATCGAACGGTTGGGTTCGATGAGCAGCTGCCGTATAGCTCACCCGCCTATGCCCATTGGATGGAGGATATGCGTTATTTAGGACAGATGCCGCCCATGTATTGGATTGCCATTGGCAGAGATGATTTCCTCTACGATCAGCTCCAGGACTACCGCAAGTGGCTCGAACGGAATCATATCGAGTACCTCTATTATGAGTCTGCTGGCGGCCATACTTGGACCAACTGGCAGGACTACCTCTGTCGTTTCCTCAAGTGCTGCTTCACCCGCATCTGGTAACCTCCCTGTAGAATAGGTAGTTGCCTCACTCTTTGGGCATGCCGAGTGGGGCTTATCCTCGCTGTTTTGATAGACCGGTTGCATACTTATTGCAGACGCATGCAGACGCATGCAGACTTTGCGAAAAATCCACCTCCTATAAGACACCTTGCTGCTTGCAAATTCGCCGCTAGTTCGCCGCAAGTTCGCTGTAAATTCGCCGCAAGTTTGCTTCTTCTTCGCTTCTTCTTCGCTTCGGAGTCGTTTGCTCTCCGTTTTTTTCCGTTATTTTCCGTTTGTTTCCGTTGTGGAACGGAGAAATAACGGAGAACAAACGAATGTAGAACGAATATCGAACGAGAGTAGAACGGAGAATGAACGGAGAATGAACGGAGGTGGAACGGAGAAACTGTGTCTGGCCCGTGACGAATAATGCCGCTTAAGGCTGTTTATTGCCGAAAATGCCAGATAGTTACCGATAGTGCCGTTTCGCTTGTCCCGCAAAACAAAGTCACATTCCTTTGCCAAAGGGCAGTTATTTCACGGGGAAAATATGCGTTATTAGATAATAACTTTGATTTTTTATTATTTTTTTTTAATTATTTTTTGTTTTATAAAAAAATCTTTGTACCTTTGCGGTCGATTTTGGAATGTCACCTCCTTTGTGGGCTATTCTGAGTCGCATCGCTCACGAGATGTAAAACCGTGAGAGTCCACGCTGAGGGTGGGAGGGAAGTGTCGCTCTCATTTAACCTAAAGCGGGACAAGTAGGATAACCTACAAGACATAGTAAAAGCGTTCATAAAGCGCTCTGTTCTGACGAGTCGAAACTTCGCAACTTTCAGATTACTATATCAGAACTCAGCAACGATGAATGTTTACGGGGTATGTTGTACCCTGCACTTTCTTGTATATGTGCGTGTGTGCACGCGTATATTCGCGTATATTTAAATGGTGCAGTATATACATATTCGGCGTGGACTTCGCGTTGTCGGTTCTATATAGTAAGGCAATGCGAAGGCCTCGATTCGTGGAACTGATGAAAGAATGAGTTCCACGCTTTTTTTGTGTCAATAGCGATGTTCTGTATAGAGCAAAGTAAGGTTACCGATTAGGAACGGATAATCATGATACAAACCATAGCAAAATGTTGAAGAGATTATTTCATCGTGCCGCCCTCTGCGCAATAACCGTCATGCTGTTAGTTGGGTGCCAGGTGCCGAAGAATATTACATATTTCCAAGATGCCGCCGCGCTCAACAACATGGCTGTAAATGCCGTGGAGCAATTCAGACTGCGTCCTGAAGATAAAATTAACATCGTGGTAAACAGCCAGAATCCCATGCTCGACCAGCAGTTCACGCTGACCGTTCGCAGCAACTTATCGCATACACTCGGTTCGGCTGTTGCTCCCGTCACAACTGCTGGTGGCAGCTACTCGAACAACCAACCCATTGCCTACACAGTAGACAGTCAAGGCACCATTGATTTTCCAGTGCTCGGCAAGCTCTCTGTGGCAGGCATGACCCGCAAAGAATTGGCCCAATACATACAGGATCGCCTCTCTGACCGCAAACTGGTGGATAATCCCATCGTTACCGTGGAGTACCTCAATATCGGAATAAACGTGCTCGGTGAGGTGAATCGTGCTGGACGCATCAACGTGACCAAAGATCACTTTACCATCATTGATGCCATAGCAAGTGCTGGCGATCTGACAATCAACGGTCGCCGTGAAGACGTGATGGTGTGTCGTCAGGTCGATGGTGTGAACCAGGTGTATTACGTAGATTTGACCAACATGCAGACCCTTTTGGCATCGCCAGCGTATTACCTTCAGCAAAACGACCTTGTGTATGTTGCGCCCAACAACAAGCGTAAGCGCGAGTCACTATCGGTGGGCAACACCTTTGCTACACCCGCTATTTGGATATCCATTGCCTCGCTCCTTACCACCATCACATCGTTGGTGATTAAATAGTATCATCCACCCACATATTCGTTAAAAAACATAGCGTATGAACGCACCAAATAACCGTCAGTCCAGTGCAGAAGACTTCATGACACTTACCGACCTGTGGCGCATCTGTATCGCCCACCGCCGTTGGTTCGTCTTCTCGCTTTGCCTCTGCCTCGGTATAGCTGTTTGCTACCTTATCGTCACACCGCCCCTCTATACCCGCAAGGCCACTGTGCTCGTCAAGCAGGAACAAATGGGTAAGAGCGCGGTGAAAATCACGTCGGATGAAGAATTCAACAGCATCGGCCTCATGCAGCAGAGCACCAACGTGGCCAACGTGCAGCGCGAGCTCACCTCACTGCGTGTTCTCACGGAAGTGTGCCGACGCCTTTTCCCTAAAGAATGCACTTCTGACACTGCAGCCCTACGCAAAGCCGAAGCTGTGCGCAACAGACTGAAAACTAAGGTTGAGAACGACAAGTCAACGATCATTAATATCACGTATACAGACCCCTCACCCGTCACTGCTGAGCGCGTGCTGAACATGGCAGTGCAGGTGTACAACGAGCAATGGGTGGCCGATAAGCAACTCGTTACCACCAACGCATTACACTTTATTCAAGAACGGCTTACGCTCTTGGAAAAAGAACTGGGGAACGTGGATGACAGTATCTCCGTTTTCAAAATGCGCAATAATATCACGAGTATCGAGCAGGTGAGCGAAATTTACCTGCAACAACAAAGCCAATCCAATGCGGAATTATTGCGCCTTACCAATCAGAAAGCGATGGCGGAGTATATTCTCGACATTCTTCGTGATAAATCCATGCATAACCAATTGTTGCCCACTAACTCAGGCATCAACAACGCGGTGGCGGAAACGCAAATCAACCTGTATAACTCGATGCTCATACAGCTCAAGAGCAACCTCCACGGCACATCTACGCAAAACCCTCTTATCATCAAGCAAGAAGCAGAACTGGAAGACGTGCGCAAGAATATATTTGCCACCATCACCAATCAAATCAAGACTATTGACATTCAACTTCAATCTCTTCATGATTTCAACGGCACGGCAAGCAGCAAGCTCTCTTCCACCCCCGAGCAGGCCAAGCACCTCCTGTCAGTCGAACGCGAACAAAAGGTAAAGGAAAGCCTCTACCTCTATTTGCTGCAAAAGAAAGAGGAGAACGAGATCCAAAAATCCTATACCTCTTTCAACACGCAGCTCATCGACATGCCCCATGGCAGCGACCAGCCCACCTCGCCGAATAAGCGGATGGTGATTTTCGTAGCAGTGCTCATAGCCCTTGTGATGCCCGTGACAGTGCTCTTTGTGAAGGAAAGCCTAAACACTACCGTGCGCAATCGCTACGATATAGAGAACAAGACCGCACTCCCTGTTATCGGTGAAGTACCTTTCTTCCACTTCCATCCGCAGGGAAGGTGGCAGAGATGGTTAGCTGTGTTCGCGCGCCAAAACAAGCGGCAAGAGTCAACCGACATGGTTGTGGTACACCCAGGCAATCAAAACCTCATCAACGAAGCTTTTCGCATCATCCGCACCAACCTGGAGTTTGGTACCGGCAAGGGGCAAGCAAACAATGTATATATTGTCACCTCTGACGATTCCGGTACCGGCAAGAGCTTCATCTCCATCAACGTAGCCATTGCTTTGGCAATCAAAGAGCGTAACGTGCTGCTCATTGACGGAGATATGCGCCATGCCACGACCTCCCGCACGTTTGGCGCCCATTCCGCAGGACTTGCTGACTACCTCGGCGGAAAGCATGACAACTTTAGCGAGCTCATCGTGCAGTCGGAAGAATATCCTAACCTCCACATCTTGCCTGTGGGCACGATACCAACGAACCCCACGGAGCTCCTCTCTAGTAAGCGCCTTGAGCAGCTTATTGCGAGGGTGCGAGGGCAATACGATTTCGTATTGATTGACTGCCCTCCGGCGTCAATCCTCGCCGATGTTGACATTATCAAATCTTATGCTGACATGACGCTCTTCATCATACGGGCAGGAACTTTTGCTCGCAATCGTCTACCCAAACTGGAATCGGATGTGGCAAACGGGCGATATAAGCACCTCTCTGTAATCCTCAATGCCTCTAATCTGGACTTCCGCTATGGCTACCATTTCAGCAACTGCAATTCATATTGGAAGTCGTAGTTTGACCCCAAAATAAAGATTAAACCTGCTTTCATGACTACTACTAACCGGCGCATCGCCAAAAATTCAGTCTATATGTATGTGCGGCTTTTCACTATGACGGTGATAGGCCTCTATACTTCACGCCTTGTACTCGAGGTGCTCGGTGTGTCGGATTTCGGGCTATTTACCGTGGTAGGTGGTGTGTTGGCTATGTTCACCTTTATCAGCGGTTCGCTCTCGAAAGCCACAGCACGTTTTCTGAACACCGAGATGGGTAGCCCCGAGGGTAACCCCAACGCCACGTTCAACATCTGCCTGCTGCTGCACATCGCTCTCGCTTTCATTGTAGTTCTCTTGGCAGAAACCCTCGGATTATGGTATATCGGACATAAACTGAATATTGCAGACGGGAAAATGGATGATGCGCTTATCGTTTATCATATTTCTATTGCCACTGCATGCCTCGGCATCGTCAACAGTCCCTATCAAAGCCTCTTCAGTGCCCACGAGCGCTTTGGTTTTCTTACAGCGCTCGACATAGCCAACAGTTTTGTGCGCCTCGGCTGTATCTTGCTCCTCTCTCTCTACGACGGGCCGTATGCCTTGCGCTTATATGCTGTAATTTACGGCCTCACAACGGTCAATACGTTTGCGGTTTATCACCTTTATGCTCATAAGTATTGGCACGAAACCATTCGCCTGCAGTATGTGCGCGGCTGGCATAGATACCGTGAAGTGCTCGTGTTTAATAATTGGAACATGCTTGCCACTATGGCATACGTTGCGCGGACTTCTGGCACTGACTTACTCATCAACGCCTTTTTCGGTACAAAGGTAAATGGCGCATTCGCAATCAGCAAAACGGTGAACACTTATGTGGCAGACTTTTCCACTAAATTCGATGCGGCTTCCGCACCGCAAATCATTCAGGCCTACGCTGCCGGCGACAAACCTCGATACACCTATCTGTGCAACAAGCTCGGACGCTTCACCATATTGCTTTTCGAACTCATTTGCTTTCCTATTCTCATCGAACTGGAGTTCCTGTTGCACGTATGGCTTGGACAAGTGCCAGAAGGTGCAGTGGAGTTTACCTTCTTCAATATTATCATCGGTGGTGTATCGGTCACCTGCGGTGGAATCTACAACCTCGTCAATGCCTCTGGGCGCATCAAATGGTTCAAGATAGAGATGTCTGCGCTGCTGCTGCTGTGCTTGCCATTAGGATATCTGCTGTATAGCCTTGGCTACCCTCCCATATCGCTGCTCCTACTCTTCATCATAGCCGATGCTTTGGCTCGGGTCATCAAACTGATACTGATGCGCCGATTGCTGGGCTTTGACTCATGGCAGTATGCTCGCGAGGCGTATGTGCGTCCTGGCATCATCGCCCTCATCATGTCTGTCGTGCTTTGGGCTTATACCGAGCTCGGCATCACCGCCCCCTTGCATCGACTTTGCGGCATTGCCCTCTGCCTGCTACTCACCGCTGCCCTCGTATGGACAATAGGTATGAAGCAAAGCGAGCGGCGTAAAATCGTGCAAATTATTTGTAAAAAGTAAACAAAAACTACTACCACAATGAAAGTTCTTCATATAGCACTGACTGACCGAGGTGGAGCAGGCGAAGGCATGCTTAACCAACACCGCGCTCTCCTCGAGCGAGGCGTTGACAGCAAGGTGCTTGTAGGATTCAAGCGTACAAATTTGGAAACCGTGATTCAAACCGCCCCTAACCAATACATGTGGGGAAAGAGTTGCGCGCTACAATACCTGCAAAAAGCGGCACGCCACTTCGGAATCTGCTTGAACCGCTATGACCAATACAAAAGAAAGCTCTATCTCATTCGCAGCAGTCATTGGACACAATACTCCATTCCCGTCACGCCTTATGACATCACTGACCACCCGCTGGTGCAAGAAGCCGACGTCATCAACCTCCATTATGTGGCTGACTTTCTTGACTACGAAAGTTTCTTTCGAAAAATGCGAAAACCCATCGTATGGACAATGAGAGACGAGAATCCTGGGCTGGGCGGATTCCATTATACTTCCGAAAAAGAAAAGTTCTATCCCTACTTCGCTGCTATTGAGGACGAGTTTGCAGCCATTAAGAAAAAAGCTATTGCAGATTACGAGCCGTTGCACCTCGTTGCGCTTTCCAATAAAATGCGCGATTTCTTTCTCAGCAACGAATGCTTTGCAGGCCGCCCCATCACGATCATACCCAATGCAATCAACGCTGACAACTTCCGCCCACAAAACCGCGCAGAGGCGCGCAAGAAATTAGGCATCGGGGAAAATGAAGCTGTCATTGCCTTTGTGTGTTGCGACATCAGAGATGAACGCAAAGGCTTTAAAGAGCTTATTATGGCCGTTCAACGCATGCAGAAGGAGAGCAACAAACCCCTCAGCGTGCTATGCGTGGGAAACAATGATTATGTGGGTTCGCTGCCGTCAAACTGGCACTTCCTCGGACGGATTGACTCGGTAGATAAACTCTCTTCGGTATATTCCGCAGCAGATGTATTTGCCAGCCCGTCTCATCAGGAGTCGTTTGGCAAGACTGTGGTAGAAGCCCTATACTGCGGCACGCCCGTAGTGAGCACGCCCGTAGGCATTGCCCCCGAAATCATCAGCGAGCGCAATGGTGCCCTTTGCCCCATCGGTGACAGTGACGGGCTTGCCTGCGCCCTCCAAAACGTTTTGACGCGCACCTACGACAAGGACGTCATCCGGCAGGAAGCATGCAACATGTTTCAACCGCAGGTCGTGGCGGATAAATATATTGAATTGTATCAAAAAATCATGCTGTAAGATGCAAAAAATGCAACCCAAAATATCAGTCATCACCGTGACTTACAACTGCGCCGCCCTTGTAGAAAGGACGATGCAAAACGTGTTGCGTCAGACCTACCCCAATCTTGAGTACATCGTGATAGACGGAGGCAGTACGGATGGCACCGCAGGCATCATAGCCCGCTATGCCGACCGCCTCGCCTACACCGTATCGGAGCCCGACCGCGGGATCTACCACGCGATGAATAAAGGTGCTCATGCGGCTACGGGTGATTGGCTGCTGTTTAGAAATGCCGGTGACTATTTCTTCAACGACAATGCCGTGGCCAACGTCTTCACTTGGTACAAGGATAAAGGCGAGGATGTCATAGTAGGTGGCACGCGTAGCTTCACCCATGATGCCTATTACGACAAACCTGCAACGGAGCCTACAGGCAATGTCTGGAAAGATGCCAACCTGTCTCACCCTTCGGCATTTATCCGTCGGTCTGCTATGCTCGCCAATCCCTATCCAGAAAATCTGAAGATAGCCTCCGACTATTATTTCTTTCAGAAATTGCTGCTCAATGGCGGTACGTACACTGTTTATCCTGGCTTTGTATCGCTCTTCGAGTGCGAGGAAGGGGTGTCGAACAGCAGTCTGCTCCTCGCATGGCAGGAGCGCTTGCAGATATTGCGCTGCCTCGGAGCGCCCAAGGAGGAGATAGACATTGCCCGGGCAAAGGTGTGCCGTTTGCAGATTTCGGAAACAATAGTTTCATGGTTGGGTGGCTTTTCCCTCTTCACCCGTCTTTCGCGTAAACGCAAATTCAAGGGTTGGACCAAGCAAGCAGCAGAAATAACGCTCAAGGTGGGTTCTAATAATTCCCATCTTCGAAAAGATAATGATTAATTGTGGGTAACAAGTATTTCTAACAAAGCGAATTTTTAAAACCCACCTCAAAGAAATATGAAAGTATCGATTATCATTCCAGTCTATAATGCCGAGCGCACGCTTGAGCGTTGCATCGGCTCCGTGCTGCGGCAGACCTATCCTGACGTAGAGGCCGTATTGGTGGACGATGCCTCTACCGATCGTTCGCGCGACATACTCCACCTTTATAGGAAGGACAATCCGCGCATCAGAATAGTAGAGCATGAACGAAATCAAGGGTGTATGCTCGCACGCCGAAATGGTTGCATGGCCGCAACAGGCGAATACCTTCTGTTTCTCGATGCCGATGATGAATTGACTTGTGATGCTGTACAGCGTCTTGTAGAGGCGAGAGGCGATGCCGATATAGTATGCGGAAGTATTTTGAAAATATACGCAGATGGCCGGACGGAAATGATAGCCAACGAGCCCCTCGACACTGCTTCGCACTCGGACATTTACCATAGTCTGCTCACCGAGCAACTGAAGCACAGCCTGTGCGGTAAACTCTTTAAGACGACACTCTTCCGCGCGCCAGAGCTCAAATTCTACGAAGGGGTAACCATCAGTGAGGATGGTTGTTTGATCTACCAACTCGTGCAGCAAGCCCATCGCCTTCGGACCATCACTGCAACGGTGTACCGCTACATTGAGAATAAGCAGTCCTCCACCCATGCTACCTATACGCTCAAAGAAGCAGAAAGCATCATCATCGCCAACAAGATCATGACCGACTGCTGTATGCCTTACGAAGAACTGCAGGAGCAGGCGTTGCACCGATGCACCTTTAAGATGATGTGTCTATACGCTGAGCGCGTGCCCCATGCGGAGATTACCCGTCTGCTCAAAAAGCACGGCATGCAACGCTACATCGCCTCGTGGAGCAACTTCCGCTTATTAGATCGCGGACAACAATGGTTCCTGCTGAAAAGATATGTATATGTACGATTACCGCAACAATGCCGCTGAAACTTTCTACATATTGTCTGCTATTCGTGCCCTTTTTCCTGCTCTTCTATTCCGAGCCGGTAATTTTGGGTGGCATGCCTGTTTCGCAACTCTGGAAACTGCCGTTGGCAGCTTATATGCTGTATTTTGTTTTCCAGTTTCGAACCAAGCGTGCGCCTGTGTGGACACAAACGCAATATTGGATTTCGCTAAAGAGTATCTTCAACGCAGGCACGGTGACCGACTTCATGACAAATATGCAGGCGAGCATCAAGTTTCTCTTCCTCCCTTTGCTGTTCAGCTTTGCGCAAACGCGGATTAAGGAAAAGGAAACATTGGAGAAGACGCTACTCACGTTATGCCAATATTTCGTTCTGACAAATATTCCCATGTTTCTTGGCCTGCCGATGCTCAGTTCTGGACACGACTACGGCACTTTCGTGGCTTACTCCGGTATATTCCAAAACCAGCACGCCATGTCGGTGATTATGGGCATTTGCATCACCGTGATTCTGCATTACTTCAAGTCAGGATGGTTTGAAAGCCGTACATCAAAGACCTACAATATCGCTCTATTGTGTATCGCTGCCTATGCCATGTATCTGGGCTTTGCCCGCACGGGTTGGCTGATGTGTCTCTTAGCCATCTTCGTGCTATTCTGGCCGAAAGACACGTCCATGCGCCAATGGGTAGGAATTGCAAGCGTGAGTGTTGTACTCGCAGGCGGTTTGGGGTATATGATGGTTACTAATGAGATGTTCCGTGACCGCGTGTTAGGTAACAACCTGCAAACTCACGAGAAGATGAATATCGACTCTGGACGCAGTGAATACTCGGCAGCAGCTCTCGAGCGATATGCCAACGGCACACTCTTTGAGCAGATTATCGGCATGTCCACACAAGATGAGATGGACTACATTCAGCTCAAAACGCGCAATCGCGTTGGCGCACACAACGGCTTTGTGGATATGCTGGCTCGCAACGGCATAGTAGGTTTGCTGCTGATGTTCGTAATGCTCATTTCGCTCTTTGTGTATATTCGGTGTCGCAAGATGTGCCCAACATATAGGCTTGCTCTCGCGCTTTGGGTGATGAACTTTTCCTTTCAGGTGACGCAGGGCGGCACGATGTTTCACACTGACTTGCTCTACGCCCTCACCTTTTGCCTGCTCGACGAAGAATACAATAGTACAGGTGGGTCCTAAAAATTCCCACTTAACAAAGCTAATTTTTAAAACCCACCATTATTATCGCATTATCAAATTATCAATGAAACTTCTCATAGTTGCACCATCATCAAAGCTAACGGGCGGTGTGTCGTTCCACTATAAAGGGCTGCAACCGCATTGGACCTCCGAGGTACGTTATGCCCGCTACGGCAAACGTCCGGGTGTTCCTGCAGCGCTTTGCCTACTGCCCGATTTGCTGGCCTATATCTGGCAGCTTATATTCTTTCGCCCCGACGTGGTGGTTGTCAACCCATCGTTTCGCCCCTACCAACTTGTGCGCGATGGTGTGTATCTGCTATTGGCGAAAGCTTTTGGACGCAAAGTCGTGACGTGGTTCCATGGTTGGGACGGCACGTTTGCCGAGCGTTGCATCGCTTCACCAAACATGGTTCGCCGGGTATATGGCAAATGTTCTTTCATCTACGTGCTAAGCAGTGATTTCCGCAAGCAGTTTCAATCCATGGGCATCGATGTACCCGTGCTGCTTGGTTCCACGGTTGTGGATGATGCGCTCTTGGAAGGATTTGATGCCAACGAGCGGGTGGGGGAGGTGAATAATCTTCTTTATCTCGCCCGTATCGACCGTGCCAAGGGCATATATGAGGCAATAGATGCCTTCGCCCTTGCTAAGAAAAGTCTGCCGGAGCTTACGTTCACTATTTGCGGCAGTAGCGAAGATGCAGCAGCAGTGAACGATGTGAAAGCGTATGTAGAGAGAATCGGATTGGGTGATTGCGTGCTATTTCAAGGTGCGGTTTACGGAGAGCGCAAGCGGCAGGCATACGCAGCAGGTGACATCTACATCCTGCCTTCCTACGGTGAAGGAATGGCGACCTCCGTGCTCGAAGCGATGGCTTTTGGTCTGCCCGTTATCAGCACGCCTTATGGTGGCATTAAAGACTTTTTTACCAATGGTGAGATGGGATTTCTGATTCCTTCGCACCGCCCCGAAGATATAGCCACCAAGATTGTATGGCTGGCAACGCACCCTGAAGCGTGTCATCGCATCAGTCGAAATAATAGTGCGTATGCCGCACAGCATTTCTTGGCATCGAAGGTTGCGGCAAAATTTGAGAGCGACCTCCGCGAGCACTGTATTATGCCGCAGATACCGAGGGTTGTTTCGGTATATCCGTATTTCAGCAACGTAGGCGGAGCACAAAACGTGACCATCCAGTTAGCAAGGCATCTGAACACCGAAAAACCGATTGTGCTTATCGAAACGTCTTGCGCACAAGTGCCTGCGCAATACGCTGAAGGAGTGAGGTATGAACAATTATCCTGGCGCACGGTGCTCCGCCTTGCAGATCGCCGCACTGTCTTTATCTCACACCACCGCAAAACAACCTTGAAACTCCTGCTATGGCAATTCTTGCTGCTAAGGCAGATTAAGGTAATACACGTGGCGCACAGTGTGTTTAACAACCTGCGCTGGATTTGCCTTTTCCCAAAGCACAATGTTGCGGTGTCTGAGACTGTAAAGCGCAACCTTGTAGGCTTTTTTCATGTGCCTGAGCAACATGTCCATGTCATTTACAACGGCATTCCTGATTGCTCGGCTTCAGCATTACAATCCCGGCCAAGTAAGGAGATAAAAGTGCTCCATATAGGCAGGATTTGCAGTGTGAAGCGTCAGGTTGCTTTGGCAGAAGCCCTGCGCGGCAGACTGCCACAGCATATTCAGTTGCATTTCGCCGGTGATGGCCCCGATGCCATGCAGCTAAAAGCAGCGGTTGAAAAAGACAGGCAAATGAAATATTTGGGCTATGTGCCCACGCATGACCTTTTGGAGCATTACGACTACTTGCTTCTCTTTTCTGAGCAAGAAGGCTTGGGGCTCACGCTTCTCGAAGCCTGCCGAGCTGGTGTTCCGATGATTACCAACGATATCCCATCTGTGCTTGAAGTCAACGAAGATCATCGCACGGGATATGTTTTCAGAAGTTTTGACGACCTTGCTGCTGGCATAGGAAGTCTGCCCAAGCCCTGCGATGAGGCTTATGCTACCCTTTCGAAAGCTGCGCGAGCCAAATACGAGGAGCTGTTTCGCGAGGAGCATATGATAGCACAATATAAGGCAGTAATACATACTGTTTATGGAAATGAAAAAGATTAATTTGAAAGGAATTGAGGTCTATCCGTTTGACTCTCCAGAGCAAATCATAGACTTTGCATTGAGCCACCCCAGCATTCTCGTGGCAATCAATGCTGAGAAGGTGCTCAACGCCACCCCTCAGTTGCGCCACCTCATCAACCACAACATAGGGTACTGCGATGGCATTGGCCCAGTGCTCGCCCTGCATCGTATGGGCTTCAAGCACGTGGCTAAAGTGGCGGGTTGCGAATTGTGGCTCAATATCGTGCGCCGCTGCTATAGTAGCAAAAGTTTTTATCTTGTGGGCGGTACGCAGGAAGTCATTGATGCAACCGTAGCTCAACTGCGGAACGATTATCCCGGCATCAATATCGTGGGATATCGCAATGGGTACCTCTCTTCGGATGGTGAGAAAAACGCCCTGCTCGCTGACATAGTACTGAAGAAGCCCGACATTGTTTTCGTGGCGATGGGCTCACCGCGCCAAGAACTCCTCATGGAAGAGATGCAACAGCACCACAAAGCTATATATCAAGGGTTGGGCGGCAGTTTTGATGTGTATATCGGTCGCGTTAAGCGTGCTCCAGATAGGTGGGTGCGATGCCATGTCGAATGGCTTTATCGCTTGCTGCATCAGCCATCACGCATCAGGCGCCAGCTGCCGCTCATGAAGTTTGCCTACTGGATTGCTGCCAAAAAGTTTTAGTCTCAGTGAAATGGTTCGCATGGTGATAAGCATGCAAAAAGTGTACATTAGAAATAGCAATAATACAATTTTTTTAAGATATAAATGGTTAACGTAATTGGATTAGGATATATAGGTCTGCCTACGGCGCTGATGCTTGCAGCCCACGGCGTAGAGGTGGTAGGCACGGATTTGAATGAGGCATTGGTGAACAAGCTCAATGCAGGCGAACTGACCTTTGAAGAAAAAGGGTTGGACAACCTTTTCAAGCAAGCTTGCGCATGCGGAATTCGTTTTTCCACGCACTATCAACGCTCCGAGATATATATCGTTTCTGTACCTACTCCTTACGACAAATACACCAAGAAGGCTGATGTTTCCTTTGTTGTGGCTGCCGTAGAGACCTTGCAGAAAGTAGCACCGAAAGATGCAATTGTAGTGATAGAATCCACCATTCCTCCTGGCACTATCGACGGCGAAATCCGTCCACTCTTGCACGATACATCCATTCACTTGGCGCACGCCCCTGAAAGGATTATACCGGGCAACATGATCTATGAATTGGTCCATAACAACCGTACCATCGGAGTTGACAGCCCCGAGCAGGGAGAAAAGATTAAGCAGCTGTATGCCTCCTTCTGCAAGGGCGATATTGCGATTACCGATATCCGTTCGGCAGAGATGACGAAAGTGGTGGAGAATGCTTACCGAGCTGTAAATATCGCTTTTGCCAACGAACTCTCGCGCATCTGCAACCACGAGGGGCTGGATGTGTTTAATATTATCAACATCTGCAACAAGCACCCCCGCGTAAACATCTTAAATCCCGGCCCAGGTGTGGGCGGTCATTGCATTCCCGTTGATCCGTGGTTTCTGGTAGGCTTATTCCCCCAACTTACAAAAGTAATCGGAGCATGTATGTTTACCAACGATAGCCAACCCCTTTTCGTCTTGCGTCGCATAAGAGAAGTAATGGCTCAAAGCGGCATAACGGATTCGCAACGCGTGGGGCTTTACGGCATAACGTATAAAGAGAATGTCGATGACTATCGTGAGTCGCCTACGTTGCAGTTGCTCGAAGAGCAAGAGCGTCATCTCGGCACTCCGCTCAAATGTTACGATCCGTATCTCGAACACCGAGCCGTGTGTGAGAGCCAGGTCTCCAACTTTGATGCGTTTCTGAAAGATATCGACCTTGTTGTGCTCATGGTGAAGCACGATCATATTACCCGCCAATGGGATAGGCTTGAAGGCAAGGTGATACTCGATTGCCACAATTTCTGTCCGCTCTCAGATAAGGTGTATCGTTTGTAGGTGGGTTCTAAAAATTAGCTTTGTTAGATTTTGGATTTATTTTCGAGGAAAAATTGGAAGTAAAAGAGGGAGCGTAGCGAGCTACGTGACTGATTTTACTTACGATTTGGGCCGAAA
>JALFZG010000022.1 GCA_022784645.1 Bacteroidales bacterium | reverse complement strand
AAATGGTGCGTATTGAGAAGCGTGCGGCAGTTTTACACCAGCTTGTTTAGCATAATAATATACAGTATTGATACGAATTTAGGATTAGAATTATGTAATCATGTAGTATACTTATTATATACTTTATTACAATAATAACCTATATATAACTTACTGATTATAAGGAATTTATATATAAATTAAATAAATATATTAGCTATTGAAATACCTATTTTATACCAATCATTATAGTCAGAAGTAATGTCAACACCTGCAGCTTCTATGGCTTCTGCCAATTGCTCAAAATACTGCAGACTGTCAGCATTTCCGCACGGTGCGGAAACTGCGGAAAGTGCGGAAAGGGAATCATTTACGCACGGTGCGCAAACTGCGCAAACTGCGTAAATTGCGGAAAGGAAATGATTTCCGCACGGTGCGGAAACTGCGGAAATTCTAATGGTGGGCTCTTATTGGAGGGGTAGTGGGAACGAAAAAAATAGCAGGCTTGGATACCTGCTATTTTTAAGAAATTGACTATTCCTTGCTTCCTTCTATATTTGGTGGGAGAGCAAGGAGGAGAAAATTAGCAAACAAAACCGGAGATTCGCCAATAACAGCGGGAATTTGCCAATAAACCGGGAATTTGCCAATAAACCGGGGATTAGCAAACAACAGCGGGAATCAGTTTCTCGCGGATTTTGATGTAGATAGTAGTTTCCTTGGGTGCGAAAGCGGTCTTCACGTAACCCATGCCAATCGAATCGGTAGAGTTAGGAATCATAATACCGGAAGTAACGTTGCCAATCACGTTGCCTTCTGCATCGCAAATCTCATAACCATTGCGAGCGATACCGCGTTCTTGCAAAACGAAATGCACGAGTTTGCGCTGAACGCCTTCTGCTTTCTGCTTCTCAAGGAACGGACGATCGATGAAGTCGTTGCCATCCACAAACTTGGTAATCCATCCGAGACCAGCCTCAAGCGGAGAGGTGGTGTCGTCGATATCATGTCCGTAAAGGCAGAACCATTTCTCCAAACGGAGCGAATCGCGTGCACCCAAACCAATCGGCTGAATGCCATACGGAGCACCAACCTTAAAGAGTGCCTCCCAGATGGTCTTTCCGTGTTCGGGAGCAAAGTAAATCTCAAAACCTCCTGCACCGGTGTAGCCGGTATTAGAGAGAATAACGGGTTGCACGCCAGCAAACGACCATTCGCGGAAGCCATAATACGGAATAGCCGACAACTCAGCATCCGTAAGGAGCTGCAGCACTTCGGTAGCCTTAGGACCTTGTACGGCCAACTGTGCATAACGCTCGGAAGCATTTTCCAAATCGCAACCGAAACCGCCTTCTTCGTTCTGCTTCGTGATCCATGCCCAGTCCTTCTCAATATTGGCGGCATTGACTACGAGGAAGAATTTCGTCTGGCTGTATTTGTAAATAATGAAGTCATCTACGATGCCGCCTTTACCATTGGGGAAGCAGGTGTATTGTGCTTTACCCGGGGTAAGTTTACGTACATCATTGGTGGTAACGCGCTGGAGCAGATCTTCTGCACGCTCGCCCTTTACCCAAAATTCGCCCATGTGGCTGACGTCGAATACGCCAACGCCTTCACGCACGCATTTATGCTCAGCTGCGATGGTGGAATACTGGATGGGCATGTTGTAACCTGCAAACTCGTGCATCTTAGCCCCGAGTGCAATGTGAATGTCGGTAAACGGAGTTGTTTTCATGTTACTGAGGTGGGCTCTAAACCCACAGATAAAAGATTAATAATTATTATGCGAGTTGAACAATCTGAAGAATGACCTCCATGGCTTTCTCGAGCGAAGGAACAGGCAGGTACTCAAATCGGCTGTGGAAGTTCTCACCACCGGCAAAGATATTGGGGCATGGTAGTCCCTCGAAGCTCAGTCTTGCGCCATCGGTGCCGCCTCTAATAGGCTTCACGTTTGGCGTAACGCCTGCACGTTTCATCGCTTCCTTAGCGAGGTCGATGATATACATTACCGGCTCAATCTTTTCGCGCATGTTGTAATACTGGTCGCGAATTTCGATTTCGCACGTGCCTTCGCCATATTCGCGGTTAACCTTGCGCACCAAATGCATCAATTCTTTCTTGCGGCTTTCAAAACGCGCACGATCATGGTCGCGGATGATATAGGTGAGCACCGTGTTCTCCACTGTACCATTCATGCTTGTAAGATGGTAGAAACCTTCGTAGCCCTCGGTATGTTCGGGCGTTTCCCATCGAGGCAGCATCACAGCCAGCTGGAACGCAATGCGCATGGAATTCTGCATCTTGTGGTAACCATAGCCGGGGTGTACGTTAGTGCCGTGAACGGTAATCTTTGCGCCAGCTGCATTGAAGTTCTCAAACTCCAATTCGCCAACAGCCCCACCATCCATCGTGTAAGCAAAATCAGCACCGAACTTCTGTACGTCGAAATGGTCGGCTCCGCAACCAATCTCCTCATCGGGGGTGAAACCAATGCGGATCTTGCCATGTTTGATTTCCGGATGAGCAATCAGATACTCGCATGCAGAAATGATTTCAGCAATGCCGGCTTTGTCATCGGCTCCGAGCAGGGTCTTGCCGTTCGTAACGATAATATCCTGTCCTTTGTAATTCAAGATCTCGGGATACTTAGCCGTTTCGAGCACGATATGTTCAGCTTCGTTGAGCACGATATCCTTTCCGTCATACGCCTTCACAATACGCGGTTGCACGTGCTTGCCACTGGCATCGGGGGAGGTGTCCATGTGGGCAATAAAGCCAATCACGGGTTTCTTCTCCTCGGTATTGGCGGGGAGGGTAGCCATAAGGTAGCCGTTGTCGTCGAGGCTTACCTCTGTCAGTCCGAGGGCAATGAGCTCATCGCGGAGCGCCTCGGCAAACACCATCTGACCGGGGGTGGAAGGCGTGAGGCCCGTGTTCTCATCCGAAGTGGTGCAGAAAGTGGTGTACTTGATAAATCTTTCGGTAATAGACATAGATTTATATATTTTGATGATTTTTATTGTATTCTCATTGCATTCTCATTGCATTCTCATCGCATTCTCATCGCATTCTCATCGCACGAGATTCATCTTAGCGTTATCGCCTTGCATGAAGTAGCGGATGTTCTCTTCCACGTTTTTACACATGGCCAATCGTCCATCGATGGTGCCTGTACCGATATGCGGACTCATCACCACATTATCGAGCTGTAAAAGGGCTTCGGAGATGTGCGGTTCGTGTTCATACACATCGAGTGCCGCTCCCGCAATCTGCTGGTTGGCAAGCGCTTCTGCCAAAGCGGCTTCGTCAATATGTGCTCCTCGTGCCGTATTGATAAGAATAGCCGTGGGTTTCATCTTGCTGAGGGCTTCGCGGTCAATCAGGTGGTGCACTTGAGGCGTATAGGGGAGGTGGAGCGAGATGAAATCGGCTTCCCGAAGGAGCGTATCCATGTCGGTATAATGCGCTTCGTATTGCTCCTCGATAGCCTTCGGCAGTTGGTGGCGGTTATAATAGATGATGCGCATTCCGGCCGCAATGGCTCGTCTGGCTACAGCCTGACCGATGCGTCCCATACCTACGATTCCCAGCGTTTTGCCAAAAAGCGAATAGCCTAAGTTGTTCATTACGCCAAAGCGGATACCATCGTAATCGGGCATGCGAAGACGCCTGTCTAATTCTGCTGTGCGATGAGCGATGGCGTGCATGAGCGCAAAGCAATGTTCGGCCGTCGGCTCTATAACCGGCAGAGGGGTATTCGTAACGAGGATATTGTGCGCCCGGCAATAGGCGATATCGATATTATTGAAGCCCACGCCGAAATTGGCTACCAACCGTAGTTTCTTGCCTTTATCGAGTAATGCCGAAGACACGGTAAAGTCAAACGTGCTCACGAGAATTTCCGCTTCTGCAATGCGAAGCATGAGCTCCTCCTCAGAGAAGTAAGGCGTCTCGGGAATCACCAACTTGTGTTCGGGCAGGTGAAAGCCATTTTCCGGCAGGCGGGTGGTAAAGAGAATGGTCATGTTTGGACGTTTAAGGGTGCTAAAATAGCAATGAAATAAAAAAAGTGCTGCAAAATTACGCTTTTTTTTGCATATTTCCAAATCTTTTAGTAATTTTGCGGAAAATTTTTAACTGGATACAGCGAATGTTCGCGGTATCCGCATTTGTTTACCTGAAAAACAGCGACAAAATGATGTACAATTTAGCAATTATGGGTGGCGGCCCTGCTGGTTATACGGCTGCCGAATGTGCCGCAAAAGCAGGCTGGAAAGTTGTTCTTTTTGAGAAAGAATCGTTGGGAGGAACCTGCCTCAATGTGGGGTGTATTCCTACCAAGACGCTTCTTTACAGCGCCAAGCAGTATGTGAATGCCAAGAATGGTGCCAAATATGGTATCAGTGCAGAGAACGTAAGCTTCGACTACCTCAAAATCCAGCAGCGCAAGCAGAAAGTGGTGCGCAAGCTTGTAGCCGGCATCAAGCAGAAGATGAAGGACGTAGATGTCATCACGGGTGAAGCGGTCGTAAAATCCCAGACCGATAAGCAAGTGGTGATTGCGTGTGGTGAGGCTGAATACGAAGCAGAAAACTTGCTTATCTGCACGGGCAGCACCAATTTCGTTCCGCCTATCCCGGGTATTGAGAACAACGAAAACGTGTGGTCGTCAACCGATGCCCTTGCCGCCAAAGAACTGCCTAAGAGCATTGCTATCGTAGGTGGTGGCGTGATTGGCATGGAGTTTGCAACGCTCTATATGGAATTGGGCGTGGAGGTCACCGTAATAGAGGCTTTGCCCAATATCCTGATGACCATTGACCAGGATGTGGTGAAGCAGGTGAAAGATAAATACGAGAAGGCCGGCATCCGATTCCTTATTAATACGCGCGTAAAGGCAATAGAAGGCCATCAGGTGCGCTATCAGGATGGCGAAACGAATGCTGAAGGCATGGTGGAGGCAGAGAAGATTCTCGTATGTGTAGGTCGTCGTGCTAACCTCGCTGGCTTGGAGGCGCTCACCAATTTGGAGTTTGACCGAAAAGGCATCAAGGTAAACGATTTCATGCAAACCAATCTGCCGAATGTGTATGCAGCAGGTGATGTGACCGGCAAGATTATGCTCGCGCATGTGGCCAGCCGTCAAGCCGAAGTGGCCGTAGGGCGTATGCTTCGTCAGATTCCGCTTCAGCGCATTGCATACAACGCCATTCCGTCTGTGGTTTATACCAACCCCGAAATCGCCAGCGTAGGTTTGAGCGAGAAGGAGGTACAAGCCTTCTATATGGAGATGGAAGGCAAGTCGGCTGAAGAGGTGGCTGATAAGTATGAAGTGCACAGTTTGCCTATGACGTTTAGTGGCAGATTTGTAGCAGAAAACGAGGGCGAGATGGGGCTCTGCAAGATGATTGTGGATGCTAAGAATCAGACCGTTTTAGGCGTTCAGATGGTCGGCAATCCTTGCTCGGAGTTTATTGCAGCCGCTTCGTTTGCCGTACGGATGGGCTATACTATTGCCGAATGCAAGCAGGTGGTATTCCCGCATCCTACCGTTTCTGAAATCCTGAAAGAAGTGCTGTAAAGCGCTTTCTGATTGGGAGCATTTTTATGAATGAAAGTGATTAAATAAATTATTACATGGCAAAGAAAGTATTACTCGGAATGTCGGGTGGCATTGATTCCACCGTAAGTGCCATGCTCCTCTTGGAGCAGGGGTATGATGTGGTGGGCGTCACGTATCGCGTGTATGATTCCATTAAGGAGTCGTGTCTGCTTCGCGAGAAAGGGTGCTGCTCGGTGGAGAGTATCATGGAAGCCCGCGATAATGCGAGGCGATTGGGGTTTGAGCACCATATCGTGGATTTCAGGGATGTGTTTCAGCGCCAGGTGATTACGAATTTTTGTGAGGAGTACATGCACGGCCGCACGCCCAATCCGTGTGTGCTGTGCAACTCCCATATCAAATGGGGCGAGATGCAACGCACGGCCGATGCGTTAGGGTGTGAGTGGATTGCCACCGGCCATTATGCGCAGATTGCTTCCCACCGCGGACATGCATACCTCCATACGGCTGTTGATGAACATAAAGACCAAACGTACTTCCTCTGGATGATTACGGAGGAGAATATCCGCCGAACCATTTTCCCGCTTGGCGGACTCACCAAACCGCAAGTGCGCGAGATTGCCCGCAAGCATGGGTATGAGAAACTGGCACAGAAAGCCGAGAGTCAGGAGATTTGCTTCGTGACCGACAATGATTACCGTCGTTTCCTTCGCGAGCAAGTAACTGATTATGCCGAACGCGTTAAGCCCGGTAATTTCGTGGATGCCTCCGGTAAGGTGCTTGGTCAACACGAGGGCTTCTGCAATTACACCATCGGCCAACGCAAAGGACTCGGTATTGCGCTCGGTAAACCGGCATATGTTACCCATATCGATGCCCAGAGAAATGAGGTTTGCTTGGGCACGAACGATGACCTGATGGCTTCTACGCTTATCTGCCGGCAGTTGCGTGTACGGGATATCGATTGGCTGAGAGAAGACTCCAAGGTGGAAGCCCGCATCCGCTACAAATCCAAGCCCGTGAGTGCCAGACTTGAAATCCTCGAAGGAAGCGATTGGAATGCCGCAAATGGGGTAGGGCGATTGGTTTTTGACGAACCCGTTTGGGGAATTACCCCCGGCCAATCCGTGGTTATGTACAAAGACAACCTCCTTGTAGCAGGTGGTATTATTTATAGTGAATAAGCTGCCGCAGGATTGCTAAGGCAGTCTGTTTTGTTTCTCAAAGGAATCATTTGAATCATGCAAAATTCGTTTTTTACATACTCAAAGAATCTTTTCGCAAGCATCCATCGTTTGCGCTCAAATTATCGCGTTTGCGCCATGATGCTATGCCTGCTTACTACCATCCATATATTGGCTTTGGACGTGCCAGCAGGAACGATTTATTTCGATAATTCGCTCACGAACTATCAGCAGGTGCAGTTCATCGTAGGCTCGTATTCGCGGGCGGAAAGCCATGTGTTCAATATGCAGTTTGATGGAAAGAAATGGTCGTGCACGATTGCGAATCAGATAAGCAATTTAGACCGCTATATCTTCGCACCCACTTCCTACCAAACCGGACAAGTATCGCGCACGCTTGAAGAAATCAAAAACGAGGTTTCCAATCAGAATATCAATCGAACGGCTACCCAAACAAATGCCTTCAGTAGCGGACAGATTTTCGTACCGCAAACGGGCGATAATTGGGCACAAGGCGACTGGATGAACCTCAGCAATTGGGAGAACAACAAACCCGCATCAGCCACCATCAGTGGCACCTTACCCGTGCTGTATATCAATACCGACAACGGCGCACCCATCGATTCAAAAGACACGTATATTGGCGCCAATTGGTATCTCGACTCGCTCAACCGAACAGAATACAATTCGTTTGGTTCGGCCAATCAACCTCTCCGCATGCAAATCAAAGGTAGAGGCAACTGGACTTGGACGGGATTCGACAAAAAGCCTTACCGCATCAAACTCGAAGTGGGGCAGAAACTGTGCGGCATGCATAAGAGCAAAAATTGGGCGCTAATGGCGGCTGCCGATGACCCGCTCGGATACATGAAGAACATTGCCGGCCACATGATCAGCCGAAGGCTGGATTTGCTTTGGACGCCCTCTATTGTGCCAATCGAACTGGTGCTTAATGGGCGCTATTGGGGACTCTATTTCCTCACGGAAACCGTTCGCGTTGATAATAAGCGCGTAAACATCATCGAGCAATCGGATAATATCAGCTATGCTGACTCCATCACGGGCGGCTGGTTGATAGAGATTGATAACTACAGTTCAGAAGGCAATATCACGTTCCGCGAAGGCAATGGGCAACAGGTGATGATTTCGCTGCATACCCCCGAGATGCTCTCTACGGCCCAACGCAATTACATCACGGCTCAAGTAAATGAGCTCAATACGGCCATTTATGAGGCTTCGTCTAACCATCTGATGCGCATCATGGATATCGATGAGGCGGCTAAGTATTATCTGGTGCAGGAAGTGATGGAAGATTGCGAGAGTTATCATGGTTCCTGCTTCCTCTTTAAAGATATGGATCAGCCCGGAAAAACGACTAAATGGACGTTTGGACCGGTATGGGATTTTGGCAATTCGTTTTGGCGTCATCAGGGCAAATTCATATATGATGGCCCTTCTTTTGCTCAATATTGGATTGGCCAATTGGCTACCCACCAATGTTTCCAAGACAGCTTGATGGGACATTGGTATAATTTCTATCGCGAGGGACAATACGATGTAAAGGATTGGCTTGCGGACTTTGCGGATGAGATAAGTCAGGCGGCTCAAAATGATGCTGCAAGATGGCGCGGAACGCAGAATTATTGCGAAAACAGCAATATGGCTTCTGAGCTCAACGATATGCTCTCCAATCTCAATTGGCGCATCAACTGGCTCCATAGCCAATGGGGCGATGGTGTGCCCGGAAAGGAAGATACCTATACTCCGGTCAACGAACCGTCTGCCAATACGACTGTCAAGGTTATTCGCAATGGGCAGTTGCTTATCCTGAGAAATGGCAGTACCTATACTGTCATGGGCATAAAAATCGAATAAAATTCTGTCATTATGCACAAAATATGGCTTATTTGATATATTTATTGCATAAATGGCATGATTTTTGTAGTATAAGTTTAAATATTGTTTAACCCCATAAATTTGTATAGGTTATGAAAAAGACGTTACTTTTTGCTGCTTTTGCAGCACTTTTGGTAGGATGCTCTAAGACCCCTACCGCAGATAAGACCGCTACCCCTGATATTCTCGGTCAATGGGTTATTACGGAGGCTATGGGGGTTAGTACAAACGATGCCGACACCACGGCTTACATCAATTTTGACGCCAGGAAGGTGAATGGTTGCGCCAGCGTAAATTACTTCTTCGGTCCCTACACCCTGAATGGTGACACGATTCAGTTTGGCAACCTCGGCATGACCCGCAAGATGGGTAAAAACATGGACGTAGAGGATGCCGTTACGGAAGCCCTCAAGAAAGCCAAATTTATCAATGTGGAGGGCGAGCAAATGACTGTTCTCAACGAGCAAGGAATAAAGATCATGACCCTTCAGCGCGAAAAAGCAGAATAATGGTCAATACTTGATTAGCGTAGATTGAGTGGAGTACTTTCTCTGCTATGTCTAACATTTTGTTTCATATAAATTAGGAGGTTTCGGCCTCCTTTTTTTGTGCGTAATGGCATTGCATAATGGTATATTTTGCGGATTTTTTTGCATAAAAACATTTTTTATTTGCATATCTGCAATTTTTTTTATAACTTTGCGGCCGGAATCATACCAAAAACACTCATTCACATGGAAAGAATCAAGAAAATCGTACGTTTTTACGTGGATGGCTTTAAGAATATGACGTGGGGAAAAGAGCTTTGGCTGCTGATTATCATTAAGTTGGTAATTATGTTTGGCATTCTCAGGTTGTTTTTCTTCCATCCTGTGGCGCCTTCAATAACCATGTAAAAGTCCTTGGAAATCAGATTTGAAGCGTTACGCCAATCTGTATCCATGATCGGTTGAATTATTTACGAAAACACCTTATATTTATTATTATGGACTTAGTACTCCTCTCGCGCATTCAGTTTGCGCTTACAGCCTGCTATCATTGGCTGTTTGTACCCCTCACCCTCGGATTGGGTGTAGTGATGTCCGTCATGGAAACCATCTATGTGGTGCGTGGCGACGAAGCTTGGCGACGTATAGCCCGCTTCTGGCAGAAACTGTTCGGCATCAATTTTGCCGTAGGTGTGGCTACTGGCATCATTCTGGAATTTGAGTTTGGCACGAATTTCTCCAATTATTCGTGGTTTGTGGGCGACATCTTTGGCGCTCCTCTTGCTATCGAGGGCATCCTTGCGTTCTTCATGGAGGCTACCTTCATCGCCATCATGTTCTTCGGTTGGGAGAAAGTGGGCAAACGTACCCACCTCATGGCTACATGGCTTACGGCTATCGGAACGATGATCTCAGCTTGGTGGATTCTTGTAGCCAACTCATGGATGCAGCATCCGGTAGGCATGGAGTTTAATCCTGATACCGTAAGAAACGAGATGATGGATTTCTTCACCGTGGCATTCCAACCTACGGCTGTCATTAAGTTTGTGCATTCGGTTTGCTCAGGATGGATGACCGGTGCAATGTTTGTAGTGGCTGTATCGGCTTGGTTCCTCATTAAAGGTCGCAATCAGGAGATGGCTAAGAAATCGATTATGGTAGCTTCCATCGTAGGCATTATCGGTACGGCATTCTGTATGTTTGCAGGCGATAAGCACGGTGTGGATATTGCTAAGACGCAACCGATGAAGTTGGCTGCAGCAGAGGGACTTCAGCAAGGTTCCAATGAGGCTGCCTTCTCCTTTGTTCCGGGTATCGAAGTGCCCCACATGCTCTCTTTCCTCGCTACCCACGATTGGAACGGATACGTATGGGGTATCAACGATCTGAAGGTAGAAGGCGAGAAGCAGATTGCAGAAGGCAAGATTGCATTGGAGGCTTTCCGCACCTATCGCGAGAATCGTGAGACCAACGACTCCATCGCACAAACTGCCCTCGCTACCTTCAATGAGCACAAGCAATATTTCGGCTATGGTTACCTCGATTCAGCCGACGAACTCGTGCCGAACGTATGGCTTTGCTATTGGTGCTTCCGCCTGATGATTGGTTGCGGATGTATTGTAGCCCTCTGCTTTGTACTTGGCATTATCCTCGGATGGAAAGATTGGCTTGAGAAATACCGCTGGATTTTGGTACTCTTCTTGATTGGTCTGCCTTGCGTATATATCGCGGGGCAATGCGGTTGGATCTTTACCGAAGTGGGTCGTCAGCCATGGGCTATTCAGGGCCTCTTGCCGGTGAAAGCAGCTGTATCATCGGTTAGTGCAGGAAGTGTGCTCACTACCATCATCATCTTCGCTACACTCTTTACGGCATTGCTCTTTGCTGAAGTGCGCATCATGCTTCGTGCTATCCGCGAGCACAACGATAAATAAAGTGGCTCAAATAATTCATTCAGAAATTTAATTTTGCATTATGACTTACTTGTTTCTTCAACAATATTGGTGGCTGTTGGTCAGCCTCCTCGGAGCCCTCTTTGTGATGCTGATGTTTGTGCAGGGGGCAAATGCATTGGTGCTTTGCTTGGGCAAAACGGAAGACGAACGAATGCTGCTCGTAAATAGTACCGGACGCAAATGGGAACTTACGTTTACCACACTCGTAACCTTTGGTGGCGCATTCTTTGCCAGCTTCCCGCTTTTCTATTCCACCTCTTTCGGAGGCGCGTATTGGGTTTGGATGCTCCTGCTTTTCTCCTTCGTTTTGCAGGCTGTAGCCTATGAGTTTCAGAATAAACCCGGCAATCTGTTTGGCACCAACACCTATCGCTGGTTCCTGATTATCAACGGTATCTTCGGCCCTCTCCTTACGGGTACGGCCGTGGGCACGTTCTTCACCGGAGCAAATTTCCAAATATCCAAAGACTCCATGCTGATGGGCAACACCATCTCCGAGTGGACGTCCGCTTGGCATGGACTGGAGGCTGTAGCCAATCCGTGGAACGTATGCTTGGGCCTTTGTGTGGTGATGCTGGCTATCACGCTCGGTTTGCTCTATATCATGCGGAATGTAGATTCGGCTCCTATCCGCGAACGCGCTCGCAAAGGCTTGATGATTGCTGCTCCTATTTTTGTAGTGCTTTTCCTCCTCTTTGTTGGCTATGTGCTGATGAAGAGCGGTTGGGCCGTACAAGAAGACGGTAATATCGTTATTGAGGAGTATAAGTACCTCCATAACTTCTTGCAGATGCCGGTTGTAGCTGCCTTGTTCCTCGTAGGCGTGATCCTCGTATTGATTGGTGTAGTGGTGGGGCTTTTCATGCCGTCTAAACCGAGAAATGGATTCTGGTTTGCAGCAGCAGGTACAGTGCTTACCGTTACCACACTCCTGCTTCTTGCCGGATGGAATGGCACCTGCTACTATCCTTCGCTTGCCGATACCGCCAGCTCGCTCCATATCCAAAACAGCTGCTCCAGCGAGTTTACTCTCCGAACTATGTTCTACGTGAGCCTGATTATACCATTTGTACTCGCCTATATCGCTTGGGCTTGGCGCACCATGGATAAGAAACCCATCTCCTCGGCCGAATTGCAGCAAACGGAAGATAAATACTAATGGTGGAACCGTAGATTGCGATTGTTCTAATCTAACGCAACAAGCGAGACCGAGAGGCCTCGCTTGCTTGTATCTGTATTCTTAGAAGAATCTGCTATCAGACTGAACGTATCAGCTATCTCAGCAGCAGAGCAGGATAATCAGCTGTCCGCACATTACGCGAAGAAACATCGTAAGCGGATACACGGTAGCATATGCCACAGATGCTTGGTCGTTGTTGGGCGATGAAGCACCCGCATAGGCGAGGGCAGGAGGATCGGTAGTAGAACCCGCTATCAAGCCCATCAGCGTGAAATAGTCAATCTTCATGGCCATTCTCGCTATTACGCCTACAATCAGCAGCGGCAACATCGTGATGATCACACCATAGAGAATCCACATATAGCCGCCCTCCATAATCGTAGGAATAAACGACTGTCCGGCGCCTAACCCCACAGCTGCAAGGAAAAGGGAGATACCCAATTCTCGAAGCATCTTATTGGCCGAGGTGGTGGTGAACGTAACCAGATGATAATAGGGTCCGAAGCGGCCAATCAGGATAGCTACAATGAGCGAACCACCTGCCAAACCGAGTTTAAACGGTTGACTTAGGCCGGGGATGGCAATCGGCAGCGTACCTACTACTACGCCTAATGCTATCCCTAAGAAGATAGGCATCAGGTTGGGGATATCGAGTCGGGCAGGGGTGTTGCCGAAGATGTTAGCAACGCGCTTCACGTCTTCCTGATCGCCCACTACCATGATGCGGTCACCAAGCTGAAGCACCAGTTCGGGAGTAGCAAGCAGGTCGATACCGGCACGCGTCACACGAGTGATATTCACATGGTGATCCGAACGGATATTCAGGCTGCCGATCTTCTTTCCATTGAGTTCGGCTTTGGTCATGATGATGCGTTGCGACACGAGCCCTTTCACGTTCTTCTTCTGCTCCTCGTGCTTCTCCGTTCCCTGAATCTCACCGAGCAGATGGAGCGTGCGCTCCTTATCTTTCTCTGCTATCACGCGTATCGTATCGCCAACCGATATAATGCTCTGTGAATCAGCTACTTCCTCGCTGCCATCTTTACGAATGATACGGCTTACCACCATCTGAATACCGAGCGTTTTCTGCACCTCATATACCGTCTCGCCATCTACGGACTGGTTCGTAACGCGGATGTCCCAAGCGGTGGTGGGGTTGTCGTTTTCGCTATCGTTGGCTTTCAGTTTGCTCTCCTCTTTATGCAGATTGATGCGGAAAATCCAGCGGATAATCATCATCGAAAGGATGATACCCACCACACCAAGGGGGTATGCAACGGCATAACCGGTAGCGATATCCGGATTTGGGCTGCCGAACATATCAAACCAAGCCTGCTGAGCAGCACCCAAGCCAGGAGTGTTCGTTACCGCACCACTCAATACGCCTACCATTGTAGCGATATCCGTACCGGTAATCCAATGGATGCAGAATGTGGTCAATACGGCCAAACCTACGATGGCAGTTGCCAGCATATTGAGTTTCAGACCGCCTTTGCCAAACGAGGAGAAAAACGAAGGGCCGACCTGCAAACCAATAGAATAGACAAACAGAATCAAGCCAAAATCCTTGGCAAACGATTCTACATGTGGTTCGAGCCGCATGCCGAAATGCGAAAGCAGGATGCCCATGAAGAGAATCCACGTTACACCCAATGAGAAACTTTTGATTTTCAGCTTGTCAGCCAAGAAAATGCCTGCCGCAATCGTGAGCGTGAGTACGAACAACGATTGCGTAATCGAAGGAGTGAAAAACAGATGATACAAGAAGTCCATAAATACAAGGGATTAGCCCCGAATTTGTGTGATGAATAGTAATGAATTGCCCATAATCAAAACCGACTGCAAAATTACTGCTTTTTCCTGATATAGACAAACTTCTGCACGAAAAAACTGCAATTTGCTTAGTGTAGATAGCAAATTGCAGCCTTTTTCTAGGGTTTACCCATTTATGGACGTTCCTTTAGCAGCGAACGGCTAACCCTTACAAATAATATGTTAGTGGGATTTTTTTGATCCTACCTTCCGTCACTTGCTCTTTGAGCAAGCCTCTCTTGTTGCCTTCAATATGGGCTCAATGGAGATTTCAGAGCCGGTAGCACCCCGCATCCAAGCGTTGGGAGTGAGGCAACCCTGACGATATACCCGCATGTATTCCTCTGCCCATTCGGCCGGTTCGAGGTTGGCAAAATGTGCTTCGAGCTGGTAGCGTACGATGGTGCCGATGGGGTAGTTAGGCAGATACATGGGTGAGTTGACCATGTGGCTATATATAGCGAGCAGGCAGCAGCCTTTCTCTCCGAGTATAGGCTCGTAATACGCGTCCCACACCTCGGCAGCAATGCGTAAGGTGGCCTCCTTGAGTTCGGCAGCAGTAGCCTCAGGGTGCGCATACAACCATTGCCACATACGCATATCCACGAGCGACACACCCATGATCTCATACATGCCCCATACCTGGTCGAGAACCGACTCGGGCGAGTTGGCATCGCTCTTCTGACCCGTCAGCAGTTCCATATCGCGGCTCTGGAAGAGGAATGCGCTGGCTTCCGTAAAGCCCGTAGCAGGGATGCCTGCAAGCATATAATGGTCGTTGAAATAGAGGGAAACGACTTCCTCGGTATTATGACCAAACTCATGAACGGCAATATTATATCCTTTATAATCCATGCCCGTAGGCGCGATGCGCGTGCGCAAAAGTGCCTTCTCTTGACGTCCGACAGCAGGCCATGCATGACCACTACCGCGGGCAGGCTCCACGGCTATATGGCTGCAAATCTCATCAGCAACAGCGGGCTGGAAACCCAATTCGCGAAGCATACGAGGCATGTCGGCCTCAAAGGCAGCGGGAGTGGGGTAGCGCTTGCGCGTGATGGCCGTAAGCGCATCTTCTGAAACGGTAGCACGACTCTTAAAGCCGTTGTACCAGATATCATACGGACGAAGGTCTCTGCCCAATCGTTCGCGGATAAGAGCGCCTACTTCTTTCAGTTCGGGAGATGAAACGAGCTCCGTGAAGAGCGTCTCAATCTGCTTGGCGGTCATCTGCATGCTGCCCTCAAAATTGCGCTGGATAGCGGTAGGCATGTCGGGTCGATATTTATCCTCCTCAAGATACGCATGGAAATGTGCAAGGATTTTCTCATATCGAACGTCTTTTTCTCGTTCGGCCTTAACCGACTGACCATCAGTTGCGAACACTTCATTGGTATATGGGCACCAATCGTATTCGCGGGAGTTGATCACCATGGATGGAATTTCTTGCTTGACGATACGTTGCATCACTTGATAGATCATCTCCTGCTTCTCCTGATTGTCGTAATCCGACTTCAGTTCATCGCGCAAGTTCCAGTGGCTCAAGAGCGAGAGGTCTTCGTTCCACAGCCGGCGTCCGTCTGCCGTAAGAAGGTGCTTCATCATGATGTTGTAATCGGCAATATAGCATTCCGCATCAGCATTGGCATCCACCACTTTCTGCATGGCAGCAGCCGGCACACGGCTTGCGAAAACGTCTCCCAATTTAGCATACGCCCATTCGTCACGAGTCCAATTAACCCCAAGCGAATCTTTCTCCTCCAAACTGTAATGCGGGAAATTGAGCACCGTGAGGAATGCAATCTTATTGGCAAAGAGGTCGTCAGAGAGGTGAGCGAGCGGACTATAAGAAGTAATCATCCAATCAGCCACACCGGGTTCGGTACCCGTGAGGGTGGTGGGTCGGAGCAGTTCTACATAGGTCATGTCCGCATACTGAGTAATCGTCTCAAGGATATGCGCAAGTTGCAGGTAAAGCGCATGTTTCTCTTCGGGCGTCTTGCATTCGTTGGCCTCGATAAAAGCGGCCATCTCTTCGGCCGTACCATCGGCTTCTGTCCAGAGTGCGGCCATCTGAGCAGCTCCGCGAGAGTAATCTGACGGAACGGCAGGGGTGCTGGTTGAGTTGGATTTCATTTGACATGCAGTAAACAAGAGAGTTACTGCCAAAATAGGAAGGAAATGTTTCATGATGATAAATTTTTGTTGCAAAGGTACATAAAAAATCCCACATACGCAAAATTTTTACGATTTTGTTTGCAAAATACCGAAAAAAAGGCTAATTTTGCAGCCCATTTCTGTTTATGGTACAAAATTTGAAATATTTAGAACCCACCTTATCTGAGTTTTATGGAGAAATTATGGAATAGTAATTATATTAAGGTCTGGTCGAGTAATTTCTTGCTCAACTTTGCTTTCATGCTGGTTGTGCCGCTTCTTCCCATCTATTTAAGCGAAACGTTTTCGGCCGATAAGGATACGATAGGCATGGTGCTTTCGGGCTATGCGGTAGCGGCTTTGTGCGTGCGTCCATTTAGCGGATATATCGTTGATTCGTTTCCGCGCAAAGCCGTTTTGCTCATCTGCTATTTCCTCACAACGGCTTTGTTTGCGGGCTATCTGATAGCGGGCAGCCTCACGATGTTTGCCATTTTCAGAACAGTTCATGGTGCGCCATTTGGTGCCACAGGCGTTAGTCTTTCTACGGTTGCTGTAGATGTGTTGCCTTCGTCTCGAAGAACGGAAGGTATCGGTTATTACGGTTTGAGCAATAATATAGCAACGGCCATCTCACCTTCGGTAGCCTTGTGGTTGTTTTCAGCGTTTCATTCGTATGACCTGCTCTTTACGCTCTCGTTGGTTTGTTCGTTTTTGGGCTTGATAGTGGATGCAACCTTGCAGCTCAAGCCACGTCCGGTGGTTGCCTCTGCCGAGGATGCCAACTCGCTCCTTCCCAAACCTCGCTTGTCGCTTGACCGCTTCTTCCTGCTGCAAGGATGGGCGCTCTTCTTGTCGATGTTCGCCTTTGCCTTTTCGTATGGCGTGGTGAGCACGTTCGTTGCGATTTATGGCAAGGAGCGCCTCGGCATCACGGGCGGTACCGGCCTCTTTTTCGCCCTCCTCGCTATTGGTCTTATCCTCTCCCGACTCACAGGCGCTAAGTCGCTCAGAAAGGGCAAGGTGGTGCAGAACGCGAGTATGGGTATGGTGGTGTCGGTGTTCGGATATGCCATTTTTGCGGGCTTGCAAAATGAATGGGGCTATTATCTGGCACCTTTCATCATCGGGTTGGGCAATGGTCACATGTGGCCGGCATTTCAGAATATGTTCATCAACCTGGCGGAAAACAACCAACGTGGTACCGCCAATTCCACTATCCTCACGAGCTGGGATCTGGGCATGGGAGTGGGCATGCTGATGGGCGGTATCGTAGCCGAACATTTGGGCTATACGGCTGCTTTCTGGACCGCCACTTCAGTAAATGTCCTGGGCGTGTTGTTTTACTTCCTTATCGCTCGTCCGCATTTCCTCCGATACCGCCTCCGCTAATCCTCCACGTTCGCTTGTGGATTACACGTGCATTTGTGTGCGATGGTAATGCGATGGTAATGCAATGGTAGTGCAATGGTAGTGTGATGCTTTTGACTACAATCGAATCGTGTTTTCTGCGTAACATAACGTTACGTTACGCAAAAAAATAATGTATATTCCCGTAAAAGGGTCCTCAATGAGTCCTCATCGCTCCTCATCGCGTTAGCGGAATATAGTAGCAGAGAAGCGGCTGCAAATCCTTTGGCCTGCAGCCTATCCGGAGTGCGAACTCAGGCGTATTGTTTGTTGGCAGGAGATAATATCTCCGTCCCATTATCCCCTTGAACGGCCTTTGGCGCTTGGACGCCCGCAAGGCTACTGGAACAGCCCGCAGGGCTTCTGGAACGCCCGAAGGGCTCTATCTCCACCTTGCCTATGCGCAGCCTCGCAGAAACGAGCGAAGCAGCGTAGCAGCGAAGCGTAGGTTTATGCGACACGGCCCCGAGGGCCGATTTTAGCGGCATCGCACCCCTCTGTGCAGGAGGGGTTGCCCGTAAGGGCGGGGAGGTGTCCTCGACGACAAACTGGCAGTTTGGAGGAGAAGAGGAGGAGATGCGGAGCGCTGCAGTCTCTGACCCGGGAAGAGACTTTAGTTAGCGAAGCATCTTTCTTGGGGCCCCCAGAGAGCTATGCTCGAATGGGGAGAGCAGAGGCCTTGGTCGCCCGCCGATTTAGTGGAGCGGTATCGGCTATGCGACTCAAGTGCCGAATGCGAGTGCAAAATTACTGCTTTTTTGGCATTTGGCCAATAGTTGTCCGGGCATTGAAAATGGCATGTCCGGACCTTTGCTTCAGCGCATCCGATTTCCCTTTGCCAATCGCCGGAGGGAAACGCAAAAATTACAAGT
>JALFZG010000059.1 GCA_022784645.1 Bacteroidales bacterium | reverse complement strand
TCAATCGTATCGAAAACCGACAGTTCGCCATCCAAGAGCGAGGCTTGATTCTGAGCAAAATAGCCAATCTTCACATTGTGCCCGATTTTCAGCGTGCCGGTGTAATCTTGAATCTCCTGCATGATGCACTTTACGAGGGTCGATTTGCCTTCTCCGTTTTTGCCAACGAACGCCACTTTCTCGCCCCTGCGACTAGTGAAGGTAACATGGTCGAACACCTGATGCTCGCCATACGCTTTGCCCAAATCCTCAACGATAATCGGGTAATCGCCACTCCGAGGGGCGGGCGGAAATTTCAGCCGTAGACGACTGTTATCTTCCAAGTCCACCTCCAATCGCTCCAGTTTCTCGAGCTGCTTGATGCGACTTTGTACCTGAACCGATTTGGTGGGTTTGTAGCGAAAACGTTCGATAAACTCCTCCGTCTCCTGAATCATTTTCTGCTGATTTTCATAGGCTCTTACCTGCTGCTCATGGCGCTCTTTTCGAAGTTGCATAAACTGCGTGTAGCTCACCTGATAATCGTAGATGCGTCCAAGACTGATTTCTATCGTTCGGTTGGTTACATTATCCAAAAATGCGCGGTCGTGGCTTACCAACAACACAGCACTACCGCTCTGCAGCAACCATTGTTCCAACCATTGTATAGACTCAATATCAAGGTGGTTGGTAGGCTCATCGAGCAGCAGCAAATCGGGCTTGAGCAGCAAGATCTTCGCCAATTCAATTCGCATTCGCCAGCCTCCGGAAAACTCCGAACAGGACCGGTCGAAATCCGTGCGCACGAATCCCAAACCGATAAGCACTTTCTCCATCTGCCCAATCGATTTCGGGTCGTCTTGATCGCGTACCGTATCTACCTCTTGCCTAAGGGTCGTCCCTTCGTTGTGAATCATGTGCTGAGGCAAATACCCGATGCGAAGGTCTTTATCTTTGGAAATACGTCCGCTTGTAGGCTCTTCTTCCCCGGCAATAAGCCGCAAAAGGGTAGTCTTACCGGCACCATTTTTGCCGATAAGCGCCACTCGATCACGTTTGTTGATCAAGAAAGTTATGTCGTTGAGTATCGGCCGAGCCGAAAACTCCATACTGATATTTTCTACAGATACCATTACTGCGATTTGCTTTTAGTTTTTTTTGTAGCAATCGTGCCATTCTCGAGTCCAGCTTTGAGGAAACGTCCTGTGTATCCGGCTTCGCATTTCATGAGTGCTTCGGGCGTGCCCTCAAACACAATTCGTCCACCTTGTTCGCCACCTTCCGGCCCGAGATCAATCACGTGATCAGCCGCCATAATAATGGCAGGGTTGTGCTCGATAATGATTACTGTATGCCCTTTGTCGATCAAGCTGTTGAGCGCCTTTAAGAGAATGGCGATATCGTGATAATGCAAGCCGGTGGTAGGCTCATCAAACACGAAAATCGTGGGGTTCTGTCCCTCGCTCGCAAGGAAAGAAGCGAGTTTCACTCGTTGACTTTCGCCACCCGACAACGTGCTCGACGATTGCCCTAATTTGATATAACCGATGCCCACATCTTGCAGCGGCTTCATGCGTTTAACGATCTTTTTGCAGAGCAGTTGTTCGTCTTTCGTGAGCGTTCGGCCAGCCTCTTTGCCTTCCTTTTCGGTATATGCAATAGGGTCGGTAAAAAACTCAATCGCCTGATTGACAGTCATCTCCAAAACGTCGAAGATGTTTTTCTCGAAAAACGTCACTTCGAGTACGTCCGCAGAGAATCGTTGCCCGTGACAATGCTCGCATTGGAGCACCAAATCAGCCATAAACTGCATCTCAACGGTGATAGTGCCTTCACCTTGGCATTCTTCGCATCGTCCACCCGGGGTGTTGAAACTGAAGTGTGCAGCCGTATAACCCATCTGCTTGGAGAGTTGCTGCTCGGCATACAGTTTACGAATCTCGTCGTATGCTTTCAAGTACGTAACCGGATTGCTTCGGCTGGAGCGCGAAAGCGGATTCTGATCTACAAACTCAATATCCGTCATTCGGCTCATTGAGCCATGCAAGCTGCCGAAATCACCTGTTCGCTCAGCCGTTCCTCCGTAATATTTCTTCAGCGCAGGGTGGAGCACTTTCGTGACGAGCGACGACTTGCCGCTACCGCTGACTCCGGTTACAACCGTCATCACATTGAGCGGAAAACGCACCGTAAGATTCTTCAGATTGTTCTCGCATGCGCCTTGCACTTCAATATAATTATTCCACGGCCGGCGAAACTCCGGCACCGGAATACGCTCTTCTCCCGAGAGAAAATCTTCGGTGTAAGAGTGGTGAAAATGCTGCTTCACATGCAGTTGACCATCGGCTTGCTCCATGATAGAAGCCACCTGACCGCCTCTGCGACCGGCTTCCGGACCGATATCAATGATATAATCGGCAGCGCGCATGATTTCTTCGTCATGCTCAACCACCACCACCGTATTGCCTAAATCGCGAAGCTCCTTCAATACGTGAATGAGCTGGTTGGTGTCGCGAACGTGCAATCCGATAGAGGGTTCGTCTAAGATATACAGACTGCCCACCAAACTGCTGCCAAGCGATTTGGCCAAGGTGATGCGTTGGCTTTCTCCTCCGGAAAGCGAAGATGCCAATCGGTTGAGCGTAAGATAACTCAATCCCACTTCGCGCAAGAAGCGCAGACGATTCTGAATCTCTATCAGCAATGGTTTGGCTGCTTCTTTGTCAAACGCACTCAACTGATTGGGCAATTGCTCAAACCAAGGCTCCAATTCGCTTACCGGCATTTTCATCAAGTCAACGATGGATTTGCCTGCAATCTGTACGTATCGAGCCTCTTTCCTGAGTCGGAATCCTTCGCATTCAGGACAAGTCGTCTTACCCTTGTATCGAGCAAGCATCACGCGATACTGAATCTTCGCGTATTGATCTTTCTCGAGCATTTTGAAGAAATCATTCAGCCCGCGGAAATATTCGTTGCCTGTCCAAAGCAACTGTTTTTGCTCGGGTGTGAGTTCGTAAAACGGCTTGTGAATGGGGAAACCAAACTTCTGCGCGTTCATGATGAGCTCCGTATTCCAACGGCTCATCTTCTCGCCTCTCCAACATGCAATCGCTTCTTCGTAAATGCTCTTGGTCTTATCCGGCACCACCAAATCAGGGTCGATGCCCATGATATTGCCAAAACCGCCACATTCAGGACAAGCCCCTAACGGGCTATTGAAATCAAACAGATGCTCTGTGGGTTCGATAAACTGAATACCATCGGCTTCGAAGCGCTCGGAGAAAAATTCTCTATGGTTGTCTCCACCCTGTACGAGCGTTTCTACCACACATTCTCCTCCGCCTTCGAAGAAAGCGGTTTGCACGGAATCCGCAAAACGATTGGCTGTGGATTGCTCGCCATCAGCTATCAGTCGATCTATCAGAAGAAACAGCCCATCCGTAGAATTGGCATCGGTTATGCCTATCGTTTGCCCATGCTGAAGCATGCGCGAAAAACCTTGTCCTTGCCAAATCTGCAACTGCTGCTGAAGCGTTGTGCCTTCGCTCAAACGAACGGGTGAAAGGAGCATTAGTTTTGTTCCGGGCGCAAGCCCCATCATGTAGTTCACCACATCGCGAACGGTATGCCGTTTCACTTCCGTTCCGCTCACGGGCGAGTACGTGTGACCCACGCGCGCGTACAATAATTTTAAGTATTCCGCAATCTCCGTACTTGTGCCTACGGTGGATCGCGGATTGCGGCTTGTTACTTTCTGTTGGATAGCAATAGCGGGAGGAATGCCTTCGATAAAATCAACTTCCGGCTTTTGCATTCTTCCCAAAAACTGCCGAGCATAACTCGACAGACTCTCCACGTAGCGCCTCTGTCCTTCCGCGTAGAGTGTATCAAATGCGAGCGAGGACTTGCCGCTACCCGACAAGCCCGTAATCACCACCAACTTATTTCGAGGAATGTCTATCGTGACATCCTTCAAATTGTGGGTTCTTGCTCCTTGTATGTGAATCGATTCTGTCTCCAACTTATTGGTTCAAATATTGTTCTTGAAGTTTCTTAATCAGGTGTTGCGCCTTCATATTGTTCGGGTCAGACAACTCATCGGGCAGAGCCGGAATTTTCAGCTGCATACCTACCGTCACAGTGCTCGGATCCTTAATTTTTTCTCTGTTGGCTTCATAAATAAACACCCAAAGTTCCTTATTATCGTAAAACTTTTTGGCAATCCAAGTCAAACGACTGCCTTCTCTAACGGTCTCAAAACCGATAAATTCGGTATAAATGCGCTCTTTGTAGAAATCCGTTTTGGGCAATGGCTTATCTGCCTCGGCCAAAGCGGAAGAATCACCGTTTTCTGCGGTTGCACTATCCGTAACTGCCTCCGTATTAGCCGAATCATTCGAAAGCACAACGATATTCGCAGAGGAAGAAACAGCATCCGAAGAATAATCCTCGTAATCCAACATCGTTTCTTCTACACCAATCTTACCATTCAGCATGTCCGCCCATTCTTCAATCTTATTCTGAAGGAAAAGGCCGCAAATAAATAGCAATATAATGAGGGAGAGAACGGTAATTATGGCTACCAACCATCCTCTGAATGGTTTCTCTTTCTTCTCTTCTTTTCTTTTCTTCTCGCTTCTTACTTCAGTTGCTTCGGGAGTCTCCACTTCGGGTTCTTCAACCTTGGGAGTCTCCACTTCGGGTTCTTCAACCTTGGGAGTCTCCACTTCGGGTTCTTCAACCTTGGGAGCTTCCCCTTCGGGAGTCTCCACTTCGGGTTCTTCAACCTTGGGAGCTTCCACTTCGGGAGTCTCTACTTCGGGTTCTTCAACCTTGGGAACTTCCACTTCGGGAGTCTCCAATGTTGGAGTTTCAACAATCTCAGCAGCCGACTCCTCAATAGCTGATTCCTCGTTGCTTTCAACTATCGGTTCATCCACTTTTGTTTCGGTTGCAGCAGGCTCTTCTTGGGTGAGATCAGCACCCAAATCGGCCAAGATATCCTTAATTTCAAGGGCTTGCTCATCGAATTTCTGCATGGGGTCGGACTTCGGCTCTTGTCCTTCGATGACGTTGCCTTGTTCGTCAAGAATCACGGGTGCCAAATCCGCATACGGCTCATTGATGCGCTCTTTCACGCTCTGCTCCGGAGTGAACGACAGCTTCTGATACCCCTCGATTACGATAGGTTCCCCCGTAGAGATATTTACACTCTTTCTGGGTTCAACCCATTGCAGTTTGAATGTGCCCAAACCGCTGATTTTCACCAGCTTATCTTTCCGAAGTCCATCTTTGATAGTAGCAATGAGTTGGTTGAGAAATGCGTTCACTTGCGCTTCCTCTATCTCGGTTTGCTTGGCTATCGCTTTCCGTAAATCGACTATTGTAATCTTTTCTTCTGCCATCGTTTATGCGTTCTTCAGTTCCTCTTTCAAGTTCGGATTGGCTTTGAAATTGACTTGCAATTTCGGGGGTGTGAGCGTACGAACACCCGTCTTGGGATGAACCGTCACGCGCTCGTTTTTTTGCTTCACTTCCAGCGTACCAAAGTTTTGAATCATAACGCTTTTGCCATCCAAGAGCGCTTGTACAATCAGCTCACTGGTAGCATTTAATAGCTGTTCGGTCTGCACTTTGGTCATGTCCAAACTTTTAGCCGTTTCGCTTATGAGTTCTTTTTGTGTCATAATTCAGAATTTAGTTCGCCATAGAGGTCGAAATTTTCACTTCCTGTTATCTTGATATCGTAGAATGCGCCAATCTTGAGGATCGTCTGCTTGCTGATGAGCACCTCGCAATCGACTTCCGGACTGTCCCACTCGGTTCGCCCTACATAGTAGTCGTCTTCTTCCCGGTCGATGATTGTTCGGAGCGTTTTTCCAATGCGGCTTTCGCTAATCTCACCGGCAATCTGCTCTTGAATGCGCATCAGTTTATCCAACCGATTCTGCTTCACTTCCTCCGGAATATCATCTTGGTAATGCTCGGCAGCATACGTGCCTTCTTCGTTGGAAAAAGCAAACGCGCCCATTCGTTCAAAACGCATCGACTTCGTGAATTCGAGCAGCGCTTGAAAATCTTCTTCCGTCTCACCCGGATGCCCCACCATCAGAGTCGTTCGGAGGCAGATCCCCGGTAGTTCTTGCCGGATGGTGCGAATCAAGTCGTTTTGCTCTTGAGCCGATATGTGTCGCCTCATTTTCGTGAGCATATTGTCCGTACAATGTTGCAGCGCGATATCGAGGTACTTGCACACATTCTTTTTTTCGCGCATTACGCGCAAGAGGTCCATCGGAAAATCGGTGGGGTAGGCGTAATGCAAACGAATCCATTCCACGCCTTCGATCTCGCTCATGCGTTCTACCAATTCCGGCAGCAGATGCACCCCTTTTCGGCCATCCACCTCCAAGTCGGTACCGTAAGCGGATAGGTCTTGGGCAATCACTTGAAACTCCTTGACGCCCTGCTTCGTCAACCATCTTACCTCTTGGAGAATCTCCTCCATCGGCCTACTCGTGTGCCTACCCGTGATGAGCGGAATAGCGCAATACGAGCAGAAGCGGTTGCAGCCTTCGGAAATCTTGATATAGGCGTAATGCTCGGGCGTAGTGATGGTGCGCTCTTGCAGACAACCCGTTTCTACGGCATGCCCGAGGTCGGCAATCAAGTCCATGAAAGAGAACTTGCCGTAATACTTGTCCACTTCGGGCAACTCTTCCTCCAATTCTGCCATATAACGCTCACTCAGGCAACCCATCACGAAGAGTTTCTTCAGTTTCTTTCGTTTTTTTCGCTCCGCAAATTGCAGGATCGTGTTGATGGATTCTTCTTTGGCGTCACCAATAAACCCGCAGGTGTTGATGACGGCAATCTCGCCTTGTGGCTGCTCGGAGTCGTGCACACAATGATAGCCTGCTGCCTCCAGTTGGCGCATCAGCCGCTCTGCATCCACTAAGTTTTTGGAGCATCCTAATGTGATAATATCGATTTCGTTTTTATGCAAAATAGAGTCGTATTTAATAATGGGTAGGAGGGTTTTGGAAAAATGTCCTCCGTTTGTAAATGCCTGTCTATCAGCGGCTTAGTTGCCCATTTCGCTTTGGAACTTCACGCGCACCAAGCGGACATCAATCTCGCTGATGTCATCTTCATCGAGCTCTTTCATCGCTACTTTCACGCTGTCGGTGTGGGCCGTACGGAAGTAATCATAGATCTCATCACGCTTATCTTCCTCCATGATTTCATCGATGAAGTAATTGATATTCAGCTTCGTACCGCTATATACGATTGCCTCAATCTCATCCAGCAGTTCTTCCATCGACATGCCCTTTGACTCAGCCAAATCGTCTAAATCCACACGCCGGTCAATAGCTTGAATGATGCTGATTTTCTGCTGCGAGTTTTTGGCAACCGAACGAATACGCATATCTTCCGGACGGATGATATCGTTTTCTTCAACGTATTCTTTGATAATGCGGATGAACTCCTCGCCATATCGCTTCGCCTTACCGGCACCTACTCCCGGGATATTCTGAAGCTCCTCATAGGTGATGGGGTAGGTAGTAGCCATAGCCTCCAAACTCGGGTCTTGGAAAATAACGAAAGGCGGCACGTTCATCTTCTTCGATAGCTTCTTGCGCGTGTCTTTGAGAATGCTGTAGAGCACGTCATCGGCAGCTGCGCAACCGGCCATATTCTCCATATCGTCAGAATCGCCATCGCCATCGCCCTCTACCGGCACTTTGAATTCGGTCGGTTTCTTCAGGAATTTCTTACCCGCTGAAGTTATTTTCAGAATGCCGTAACTCTCAATCTCCTGCTTCAGATACCCCGAAAGCATCGCTTGACGAATAACCGCATTCAGCAGGTCTTCATCCTCGTCAACCGCACAACCAAACGAATCCAACTCATCGTGTTTATACGACTTGATGGCAGCCGTCTCGTGGCCTTTTAGGAAATTGATAATATGGTCCGCCTTAAACTGCTCTTTGAGTTCGATAATCGTTTCCAAAACGAGCTGAAGCAGTTCGGTAGCGTCCTTCATATTGTAAGATTTCTTGCAGTTGTCGCAACATCCGCAATTCTCCTGCGTGTATTCCTCTCCGAAATAATGGAGAAGGAATTTTCGGCGACAGATATTGGTGGTGCAGTAGTTTTTCGTTTCCTGAAGCAACTGTTGGCCAATCTCTTTTTCGCTTCCCTGCTTGTCTTGCATGAGCTTGTTGAGGCGGTCGATATCCTTGTCGCAATAGTAGCAGATGCAATGGCCCTCACCACCATCTCTGCCGGCACGACCCGTCTCCTGATAGTAGCCCTCAAGCGATTTGGGTACATCGTAATGGATTACAAAACGCACATCCGGTTTGTCGATACCCATTCCAAACGCAATAGTGGCCACAATCACCTGACAACGCTCCATCAGGAAGGCGTCTTGTGTCTCGCTTCGCATGGCGGCATCCATACCGGCATGATACGGCAAGGCTTCGATATTGTTTACCTTCAGGCGGGCGGCAAGTTCTTCTACGGTCTTGCGGCTCAGGCAATAGATGATGCCCGATTTGCCGTCCATCTGACGAATATATTTAATAATGTCTTTATCTACATCTTCCGTCTTCGGACGTACTTCGTACATCAGGTTCGGACGATTGAAACTCGACTTGAAGACGGTTGCACGCTGCATACCTAAGTTTTTCTGAATATCTTTCTGCACTTTCGGTGTGGCGGTGGCCGTCAATGCGATGATAGGCGCTTTGCCGATATTCTCCGTGGTGGGCTTGATTTCGCGGTATTCCGGACGGAAATCGTGTCCCCATTCCGATATACAATGCGCCTCATCCACGGCATAAAAAGAGATCTTTACCTGCCTTAAGAAGTCGATGTTCTCCGTCTTCTTGAGCGACTCAGGAGCTACATACAGCATTTTCGTTTTGCCTGCCAATATATCTTCCTTCACCGCCTGAATCTCGGGGCGGGAAAGCGATGAGTTGATGAAATGAGCTATTCCATCCTCATCCGAGTAATTGCGCATGGCATCTACTTGATTCTTCATCAGCGCGATCAGGGGAGAAATTACAATGGCTGTTCCTTCCATCAATAGCGAAGGAAGCTGATAGCACAAACTTTTGCCTCCGCCCGTTGGCATCAGTACAAACGTGTCGTTGCCATCCATCAGATTACTGATAATCTCTTCTTGGTTGCCCTTGAACTTGTCATAACCGAAGTTCTTTTTTAATGCCTCGATAAGTTCATCGTGTCTGTTCATCTTTATTTGCTTGTTTTGTGTCAAGTTGTTGTTGACTATGCTTTATTTATTACTGTTATTACGTGTGTTTTCCTCGCAGAAAGGGCTCCTTCCTGCGAAAACGAAGACAAAGGTAGCGCTTTTTTTTGAATTACGCAAATATTTGCCTAAAAAAAATGAATTTTTTTCGCGAAGCCACTTTTTTTTCGTCTTGTTTGGCCGTAAAGCATCTATAGCGAATCTAGCTTGTATCTGGCTTCCATCGTGCTTGCAAATAAGCTAGATACAAGCTAGATACAAGCTAGATACAAGCTAGATGAACGGACGATGCGTGGAGGATGAACGGTGGGTGAAATGGTAAAAAATGACGGATATTCCAGCACGAAAGCCCGAATTTGTGGAAAAATTGTCGTTTTTGTAGAATTGCGAATATTTTGTTGCTTGAGATAGCTGTTCCCGCAAATTATCATATAAAATATCGCAACTAATTGCAAAAATCTATTCAAAATGCATTTTGGAAACGTTTGCGTGTAAATTTTGGGATAAAAAAGTATAAGTTCGTTTGGTGGATTAAAATTTTTTATGTAATTTTGCAAAAATTTTGGGCGCGCGCCAATGTGTGTGCTCTTTAACGTTAAAATTTTATTCGCCATGAATAAACTCAGTACAAATCGATCGTTTTTTCAGCTCTTTAATTTGAGTGCCGGCTTCTTCGGCGTTCAGATTGCTTATGCGCTTCAGAGTGCTAACATCTCGCGCATTTTTGCAACCCTCGGTGCTGACCCGCACACCCTCTCGTTCTTCTGGATCCTTCCGCCGCTCATGGGTATGATTGTGCAGCCGATTATCGGTAAGTATTCGGATCGCACGTGGTGTCGCCTCGGTCGTCGTAAGCCCTATCTGCTTGTGGGCGCTATCATCGCGGTGGCTGTGATGCTGCTCTTGCCCAATGCCGGCAATTTCACGTTCTCGCAGGGGCTTTTCCTCGGACTGAATGCCGCTATGTGGTTCGGCTTGTTCTCGCTGATGTTCCTCGACACCTCTATTAATATCGCGATGCAGCCGTTTAAGATGATGGTGGGCGATATGGTCAATGAGGAGCAGAAAGGTACGGCTTATAGTATCCAATCATTCCTCTGCAACGCAGGCTCGCTCGTGGGTTACCTCTTCCCGATTTTCTTTACATGGATCGGTATTGCCAACACGGCTCCCGAAGGTGTTATCCCCGATTCGGTGAAGTGGTCGTTCTATATCGGTGCGGCTATCCTGATCCTCTGTGTACTTTATACGTTCTTTGCTGTCAAAGAGCTTAACCCGCAGGAATACAAGGCGTTCCATGGCCTCTCAGAAAAGCAGGAGGAGGGTAAGAAAGAGGATGTGAACTTCGTTAAGTTGCTCGTTCATGCTCCTTCTACGTTCTGGACAGTGGGACTCGTGCAGTTCTTCTGCTGGGCTGCGTTCATGTACATGTGGACCTACACCAACGGCTCGGTAGCTACCCAATGTTTTGGTTGGGATGGCGTGACTACAGCTGCTGAGGCATATCAGAATGCCGGCAACTGGGTTGGCGTGGTGTTTGCTGTGCAGGCGGTTGGTTCGCTTATCTGGGCGGCTTTCCTGCCTAAACTCGAGCATTGGGTTGGCAATAAGGGCGCGTATATCATCTCACTCATCGTGGGTGGGTTGGGCTTCATGTCCCTTATCTTCGTTACCAACCAATACGTGCTCTTCCTTTCGTTTGCGTTGGTTGGTGCTGCTTGGGCGGCTATGCTTGCTTTGCCCTTCACCATCCTTACCAACTCACTCAATGGTGACAACATGGGCTACTATCTCGGACTCTTCAACTGCACCATCTGCCTCCCGCAAATCGTGGCAGCTCTCTGCGGTGGCGTACTCCTTAAATATATATGCGCGGGTACGCAAGTATGGATGCTCTTCATCGCGGGCGTCTTGCTCCTCGCTGGTGCCGCTTCCGTGCTACTCATCCGAGAGAAGAAGAATTAAGAATGCAAGTATTCGTGAAAAACAGTTTCCGAAAAACACGTTCGTGAAAACATTTCCGAAAAACACGTTAAAATACCAAATATCATAACTTTATTAACTACATTCCAAGATGAAAACCAAAGTTTTTTTGACTGCCATTCTTTCGGTGTCGCTCGCATGTCTTGTTGGTTGCTCCCAGCAGGAGGATGTGAATGTGAACGAGCTTGCCGGACAAATGGCATCTACATCGTTTGAGAAGACGGTTACCCGCTCCAAGACGGTGACGGATGGTCTGACCATGCAGATTGTGGAATGGACTATCGTTGATGCTGAAAAGCATCAGATTGCGCCGTTTGGCTATGTATTCGGCGATGGTGTCGCTGAAGAATGGCCTTCGGTTGTGTACAACTATGAGCAAGGCGACATCAATGAGGATGGCCTTGGTGTGCACTACACCTTTACGCCACTCGGGCAAGGTGAAGCGCTCAATGTGCTCTATTGGGGTAACTCGCTCATTATCAAGGGAGACACGATTTCCAATGCCTCTGCACCTATCGCCAATCTAAAGAAGATTGTGGCTGATTTGCCTAACACCAAATGGCATTTCGAGAAATCGGAGTATTACATTCTTTACGACACGCTTGAGAAAACCGACACGATTATCAAGCCTGTTAAGCGTCCGGATCCCGTTACTGGTAAGCCTATCATAGTGATGGATACTACCGTTAAGGTAGTAAAGGAGTATCTGCAAGATACCCTTGGTGCTACCTCGCTTATCATGTCAGATTATGCTATCTTGCGTGATCCGAGCTCGAAGGCTAACACCCTCACGATTACCAAGTACGAGGAGAAGAAGAAAGTTAACGATGCCGGTGATGCCCTCGTTGCTGATGGCAAACCGACTACCGTTACCACCACGTACCACTGGGGTGTTGCATCTATGACGTCGGCTAAGCGTTTTGTTCTTAACATCAAAGACGACCAGACCGGCGAAATGTCGCAACTCCGTTTGAGTGGCTTTGACAAGGGTAAAGGCTTGCTTACGATTGGTAACGATGAACACAAAATCGTAAACGAATAATTGCCTAATCGATTGTAATAGAATTATTTAAGCTTATATTACAGATGAAAAACAATATCTCTCTGCGTGCAGCATTGATGTCTTTGCTCCTCTGCTTCGGCTTGGTGGCTATGGCTCAAATGACTGTTACTGGTACCGTTACGGATGCTACCACCGGCGAACCGGTTATTGGTGCAAGTGTCCTTGAAGTAGGTACTACCAACGGTACGATTACCGATTGGGACGGCAATTTTACCCTCAACGTGAACTCGGGGGCGCAATTGCAAATTTCTTACATGGGTTATAAGACCCTCACGATTGCCGCTACGGCTAATATGGCTGTTCGCCTGGCTGAAGACAATGAGCTCCTCGAAGAAGTCGTTGTCGTTGGTTATGGTGTTGTGAAAAAAGGCGATGCTACCGGTGCTGTTACCGCTATCAAGCCCGATGATATGAACAAAGGTCTCGTGACCAATGCACAAGACATGCTGCAAGGTAAGATTGCGGGTGTTACGGTCGTTGCTGCCGATGGTACCCCTGGTGGTGCTGGTAATATCACCATCCGTGGTGGTGCTTCGCTCAACGCTTCTAACGCTCCGCTCGTTGTTATCGATGGTTTGGCTATGGATAACAATGGTATCCAAGGTGTGGCTAACCCGCTCTCTATGGTGAATCCCGCTGATATCGAGTCGTTTACCGTTTTGAAATCCGCTTCTGCTACCGCTATCTATGGTAGCCGTGCTTCCAATGGTGTGATTATCATCACCACGAAGAAAGGTGCTAAGGGTAGCAAGCCCGCTATCACGTACAATGGTAACGTTAGCTTCGGTACCCTCACCAACCGTATGGAGACGCTCACGGGCGATGAGATTCGTGCGTATGCTTCTGGTCTTGGTCATAGTGCTGACGCTATGTCCTCACTCGGCACCTACAACACCGATTGGCAAGACCAAATCTATCGTACCGCTGTTTCTACTGACCACAACATCTCTATCTCTGGAGGCGCAAAGAACATGCCGTATCGTTTCTCTATCGGTTATACCGACCAGAATGGTACTATCAAAACCTCTAACATGCAGCGTGTTACCGCCAGCTTCAACCTCGCTCCATCGCTCCTCGATAACCACCTCAACCTCAATATCAACGGTAAGGGTATGTATATCTACAACCGTTATGCCGATGGTGGTGTAGTTGGTGCTGCTCTCTCGATGGACCCCACCATGCCCGTGAAGGGTGGCGCTAAGAATGCCGCTGGTGAATGGCTTTCTTCTGACGATGATATCGACAAATTCTTCGGCGGATATTATCAGCGTACCAAAACAGCTACCTATGGCGACCCCGTTTGGACCGTTACAAAGAATGCACAAACGACCGCTAACCCTGTAGCTACCCTCGATCAGAAGAACGACCGTGCACATGCAGGTTCTTTCGTTGGTAACTTCGAGGCTGACTATAAGATTCATGGTTTTGAAGACCTTCGCGTTCATGCTAACTTCGGTGCTGACTACTCCTATGGTAAGCAGACTACCGACATCTCCGATCAGTCGTATTCGAATCACTACTATGGCTGGAATGGCTTTACCAACAAGTCGAAATATAACCTCCAGTTCTCTGCGTACGCGCAATATTATAAGGACTTCACAGAGGAGCAGCACTTCGACATCATGGTAGGTTACGAAAACCAGTATTTCCACTGGAAATCCTTCTCCGATGGTTGCGGTCATTATCAAACTACCAACTCCGATCCTACCCTCGCTGGTCAGGAATACGAGCGCAAGGCTGAAAACACCCGTCGTGGTGAGTCTGATAATGCGCTCCAGTCTGTGTATGGTCGTTTGAATTGGAACGGTTGGAATCAAATCCTTCTTACCGCTACCTTCCGTGCCGACGGTTCGTCTCGTTTCGCTCGTAAGAACAGTAAGGGCAAAAACGCGCGTTGGGGACTCTTCCCATCGGCTGCTATCGCTTGGAAATTCAACGAGACATTCTTCTCTGATGTTCGTCAGATCGACGACCTTAAGCTCCGCTTTGACTATGGTATCACCGGTCAGCAGGATCTCGGACTCGACTACTACTACCTCGCTACCTATGAGAATGCGCAAACGCATGCGTATTATCCGGTTGGTGACAGCAATGAAATCGTTGGTACCGATGCCAATGGCAATAACGTGTTTGCCAATGCGCGTCCGGGCGTTTACAACCCTGACCTTACCTGGGAGAAGACCACTACTTACAACGTGGGTCTTGACTACTCTTTCTTGAACAACCGTATTAGTGGTAACCTCGATTACTACTATCGTTCTACTCGCGACCTCCTCTCGCAAGTGAACGTTTCTGCTGGTTCTAACTTCCGCAACCAGATGATGGGCAATATCGGTTCACTCTACAATCAGGGTGTTGAGTTTGCTATCAATGGCGTGTTGATCGACAAGAAGAACTTCAAGTGGGATTTGAGCTACAACGTGGCTTGGAACGAAAATAAGATTACCCAACTCCTCTCTGACGAAGAAGGCTACTACGTAGCTACCGGTGGTATCTCTTCCGGTACGGGTAATAACATCCAAGCACACATGGTAGGATATGCTGCAAGTTCGTTCTTCGTATATGAGACGCAGAAAGTGGCAATGGAAGATGGCACGCAGGTATACGCACTTGTTGACCGCAACAAAGATGGTCAGATCTCTTCTGACGACCGCTACATACACTCTTCGCCCGCAGCTAAGGTGACCATGGGCTTGCAGACTAAGTTCCAATTCTATGGCGTTGACCTCGGTATCACTCTCCGTGCTGCACTCGGTAACTATGTGTATAACGACGTCCTCGCTGCCAATCTCCAGTGGATTGAATCGTCTAAGATTTACCAAAGTCAGAATGGCGGTTACCATGGCGTGCTTCGCTCGGCTTTCAACACCTATTATGGCGATGGATTCAAGGGCGATGCTACCAAGGAACTTATCTGGGATGAGACCGCTGGTGACTACATCATCAATCCTGCTGTAAAAGGCAATGCCAACTACTTCATGAGTGATTTCTTCGTTGAGAATGCTTCGTTCCTCCGTATTGACAACATCACCCTTGGTTACACCATTCCTTCTAAGAAGAAACTGAACGCTCGCGTTTATGCTACCATCTCTAACCCATGCGTATTCTCACGCTATAAGGGTCTTGACCCCGAAGTTAGTGGCGGTATCGACAACAACATCTACCCGCGTTCTATGACTACCGTTATCGGCTGCAGCCTGCAGTTCTGATTGCTGAATAATTAATTATTGATCATTTAAAATATAATGATTCGTATGAAATTCAATAAAATCTTTATGGGTCTTGGTATTGCAGCTGCTCTCGGTCTTTCCGCTTGCTCGCTCGATCGTACGCCTCTTGACCCGAATACCAATACTACCTTCAATCAAGACGAGGTGTACTCTAAGGTGTATGCCACCTTTGGTACCACCGGTCAGAAGGGCCCCGATGGTAGTGGCGACGTAGATGGTATCGATGAAGGTACCTCCGGTTTCTACCGTATGTTCTGGAGCTTGAATGAGTTCCCTACCGATGAGGTGTGGTGGATTTGGTCAACCGATGCCGGTGTAGCTGATATCCTCCCCATGACATGGTCGAAATCCAACACGTTCGTTGCTGGTATCTACTATCGTTTCTATTTCGATATCACCCTCTGCAACCACTTCCTCGATATGACCGAGGATCTCAATGATGAGAAAACCCTTCGTCAGCGTGCTGAGGTGCGTATGATTCGTGCTATCAACTATTATTTCGTGCTCGATATGTTCAATGGTGGACCGATGCCGATGCACGTTTCGCCGGATAAACCCGCTTATGCTACTCGTGCCGAGATGTTTGCTTGGCTCGAAGAAGAGTGTAAAGAACTCGAAGGACTCCTCCCTGAGCAACGTGCTTCTAAGTATCGTGTTGACCGTGGTGCAGCTCAGTTTATCCTGATGCGTATGTATCTTAATGCAGCTGTTTATCTCGGCACACCCGGTACCCCGAACTACGATCTCGCTCGCTGGAACGATGCTGCTATCTATGCTGATAAGCTCATCCAGAACCCTGCTTACGAGCTCTATGACGTGCCTGCTGCTGAGCGTAATGATGACCATGTGTATTATTCAGCATATCAGCAGCTCTTCATGGGCGACAACGACCAAACGGCTGCTAAGGAAGCTATCCTCCTCATTTATCAGGATGCACAATATTGCCAATCGTGGGCTGGCGCTCGTTTCGTAGTAAATGCACCACGTGATGCTGACTTCGTTCCGTCTGGCTCCTCTGACTCTTGGACGTGCGTTCGCTCTTGCCCCGAGTTCATCACCAATGTGTGGGTGTCGAAGGAAGTGGCTCAGGATATCAAACTCAACGAGTATCAGATGCCGGTTCGGCTCAAAGACGACCGTGCAATCTTCTGCTCTGTCAGCACCCAAGGAAAGGCGTTTTCTCTCACGGGTGGTACCGCTTCTGACCTGTATGCAAGCTGGGGCATGCCGAAATTTACCGGTATCTACTCCACTTCTACCGATCCTTGGAACTGGACTTCGCCCGTGGGTATCGCCGATTGGGTGGACACCGATATCCCTCTCTTCCGTATTGCTGAGGCTTACATGACGTATGCTGAGTGCATGCAACGTGGTGCTGCTGTTCCTGCTGGAGCACGTTACAGCAACATGCTTGACCCCATCAACGCGCTCCGTCGTCGTGCACATGCTGCTGAACTTACCTCTTGCTCATATACGCAACTCTTGGCTGAATGGGCTAAGGAATTCTGGGGTGAAGGTCGTCGTCGTACCGACCTTATCCGATTCGAGCAATTCGCTGGCGAAAAAGCTTCTATGGTATGGGAAGGCCACAATGGCAAATTCGATGGACGTTTCTGCGTGTTCCCAATCCCCGAGTCGGACGAGACCGCTAACCCCAATCTTGCTAACGTAAATGCAATGATTGGTTACTAAGCAGCGATATGTATTATTGCTAAGCCGCTCTGTTATGATGCCGTTGCATTATCTTGGATAATTGCAATATATAATTGAGCACTTCGCTATAAATATACATTTATGCAATCATATTCACCCGAATCAGTCGGGTTCGGGTGAATATTTTCACTTTTTTCTTGCATAATTCAAAAAAATGTACTACCTTTGTGCGTTTTTTCGATTGATAATCAATTTTTTTAAATAAACTTTATTATTCATTTTTTAAAATTTATTCTTATGAAGAAATTTTTCTCTTTTGCATGCGCTTTGTTCGCATGTGTAGCTGCTTTTGCTACCGTTGAGGTACCTACCACCGTACCCGATGACGCTACCCTCAATGCTTACAAGGCTGAAGGTGCTAACGTAGTAGTTGCTTTCTACACCACCGCTGAGATTTGCAACGACATTGTTTTCACCGGTACGTATTGCAGCTGGTCAACGGATCCTACTGCACTTGTTAAGTTTGAGCCGGTTGAGAACTTCGCTGGTTGGTATGTTACCTCTCTTACCGATGCTTCTGAAGACATCCAAGGTAAGCCCGTTCAGCTTAAGTCCGATGGCACTTTCTCTTGGGATTACCAGCTTGGTGACGACGCTGTAGTTGTACGTGGTACGGTTTCGATTACCCCGGGTTATTCGGGTGAGGTTAATTTGGGCGGATATGGCACCGATGCTCCAGTTGTAATCGCTTTCGGTATGTGGAAGAACGGCAACACTCCTTGCGTTGCAGCTGAGAAACACAACTATACCGTTATTCTCGATGCACCTTTTTGCGCTGACGAGGCTGGTAACAGCTTCGACCCACATATCATTGGTGACTTCAATGGTTGGAGCGAAGGTGTAGCTATGGATCTTATCCCTGATGGTGAGAATGTTGGTAAGTATAAATATGAGTTCGAAGATGAGGTTGGTCACGCTTTCAAGTTCAAAGCTACTCCCGATAACGATTGGACGAACCAGATTCAGCTTCTTGACTCTGCAGGTAATTGGTACGACAACCCGAACATTACCCTTGGTGCTGATACTGTTATCATTCTTGACTACTCTGCTGGTAAATATACCTTGTGCGTTGAGGAGCAGACCGCTGTTGAGAACGTAGAGGCTATAAACATTCGCAAAGTGATTGAGAACGGCCGTCTCGTAATCTACGTTGGCGAAGAGCGTTACAATGCCCTTGGTATCAAGGAGTAATAGCCCCTAAGCGTTTGATGGCTCTCATCCGATGCTGCCTTTGGCTTCATCATCAGATTCCGCTTTTGGCTTCATCATCTGATCCCGACTTTGACTCCATTTCAGATTCTGCCTTTGGCTCCATCATCTGATTCTGCCTTTGGCTCCATCATCTGATCCCGCCTTTGGCTCCATCATCTGATTCTGCCTTTGGCTTCATCTCAGATTCCGCCTTTGACTTCATCATTTGATTCCGCCTTTGGCTTCATCATCTGATTCCGCCATCATCGCTCTCCCTTGAGCGTCCCGCCCCCGCGGGGCGCTCATTCTTCCTTAATATCCCCTCTTATCACTTCCCTTTTAGCGCTTGTTCTTTCTCATCTTTGGCTCCCTATTGCGCTCTGCTTTTCCCTTCCTCTTACTCCCCCCGAAAATCTTTGATTTTGGGGAATTGTATTGTTCATTGGCAGCAGATATTATCTGCGTCTTTCTCCCATCTCCTCTCTCTCGCATAGGGAGAACAGGTGAGAGACTTCAATTTTTCTCTATTTATGACTATCCTGCTTCATTGCTGTTGTGCCCCCTGTTCGTCCGCTATCATCGAATGGATGATGCAAAACGACTATCGTCCGGTCCTCTTCTTCTCCAATCCTAATATCTACCCTCAGGAGGAATATCTCATTCGCAAGAATGAGCTCACTCGCTATGCTACCGAATTAGGGCTGCAAGTAATCGATGATGACTATGATCATCAGCTTTGGCTTCAGCAAGTAGCTGCCGGTAGAGAAAACGAGCCAGAGCGTGGTTCGCGCTGTTTGGAATGCTTCCGTATGCGTATGCTTCGTTCTGCCCGTAAATGCAAGGAATTAGGCATTACTACCTTTACTACTACCCTCGCATCCTCCCGCTGGAAATCGCTCGAGCAAATCGCCATTGCCGGTCATTGGGCGGCCGAACAAGTGGGTGGGGTGGAGTTTTGGGACCGCAACTGGCGAAAAGGCGGACTGCAGCAACGCCGATCAGAACTCCTCCGCGAACATCAGTTCTACAACCAACGCTACTGTGGTTGCGAATATTCAATGGCCATTCTCGATAAGCTTCCCGCCCAATGAGGCGAGTGGTCTTCAATAATTCATCTCGATAAGCTTCCCGCCCAATGAGGCGAGTGATCTTCAATAATTCATCTCGATAAGCATCCCGCCCAATGAGGCGAGTTTTCTATGGCGAATTCCCCATTTTGACCCCTCCCTTTCTTTCTTGAAATTAATCGATTGTTTGTTAATAATCGTCAAAAATACCCATTTTTGCAATCTATATATAGCAAAATAACGAAAAATGCGGTATTTTAGCGATTTTTTTAGCAAAATATTTGGTAGTATTGCAGAAAAGCAGTAATTTTGCATCGTGTTTTTCATGGTATTAGATTTAAGGTTAAGTAAAGATTGGGATGTCGAGATGACATCCTTTCTTTTTTTAGCACGAAATCCTCTCCTGAAAGATACCCTTTAGCGAAATGCAGAATCCCAATTTTCGCAATTTTTAAGGTTGGATTTTTGCCCGCCTATTTTCATCATTTGCAGCTCTTATGACTACTTTTTCCAAATGGGTCAGTTGTTGGGGGAATGCCACTTCTATTACTGACCGCAAAGAATCTACTTACGCCCGTGATCTTACCCTCCGCTATCCCATTCGTATGTGCTTTAGCGGAAGCAAGATTCGTTTGCGTTTCAGCAACCTCACCGGTACTGAACCCGTTACGTTGACCTCTGTAGCTGTTTCCCTCCTTCGTAATAACGAATGTGCGCCCACCAATAGTCGCCATCTTACGTTTGTCGGAAATGCAGAAGGAGTGATTCTTCCGGGAAAAGAAATCCTATCTGATGAGCTCCCTCTTTCTATTGAAGCAGGCGAAACCCTGATCGTTTCCATCTACTTAGGTGAGTTTACCCAGATGAATGCAGGCACCCTCATTACGGGCCCGCTTTCCAAAGGCCAATATGCCTATGGTAATTTTGCTGATGAAGCCGTTCTTCCGCGCGATCTGACCCGCAATACGAATTGGTTTTATTTCTTAAACACCATCGATATCTTTACTGAGGCTGATAATTATGCGCTCATCTGTTTCGGTGACAGCATTACAGCTCAGTCTTGGCCAGATTTCCTCAGTATTCGTGCTATGGAAGAAGACTGCCAGCATGTTGCTATCATCCGTCGTGCAGTTAGCGGCACCCGTATCCTCCGCCAGTATGATTGCATCACCTATCAGGCGTATGGACTCAAAGGAACCACACGTTTCCCCATAGAGATCGACTCCGTATCGGGAGCAAGAGCAGTGATTATCCAGCATGGTATCAATGATATCATCCATCCGGTAGGAGAAGCAGATAATTGTTTCCGCCCATGGTCGGATTTACCTACAGTCAGAGACTTATGCGATGGGGTGGAGCAACTGTATATCAATCATGCTCGAGCTCGAGGACTCTCTGTTTGGAGCGCTACCTTATTGCCCATCTTAGGATGGCGAACCTACCTCCCAATGCGCGAAACCATGCGGCAGCAGTTCAATGAATGGTTGCGCTCATCATCGCTCTTCGATGGCTGTGTGGATTTTGACCAAGCTGTTCGCGATGCTGCTGACCCTCGTGCTTTTGCTCCCGGATTCGATTCTGGCGATCATCTCCATCCCTCAGAACAGGCATATGCAGCTATGGCTGCTGCCGTTCCGCTTGCTCTTCTTCGATAAGGTCCGCATTGAACTGAGCCGCAAACTCATTTTTTTTACGGATTCCGCTTGCCAAACATTTTCACCTTCAATAATCGCACCCGCAAAAAATCCTCCCCACCGATAGCTCGATAGGGAGGATTACTATTTCTGATAGAGGCCTTATTTTCGTTGCAATACTTGCGTGAGCTGACGAATGCCGCCATAGCCCTTCACCAATGTAGAGGCATCTACCCAATCTACCATCACATCATGCTTCCTCAACTGATTGCCCAAATCAATGGACTGTCCTTGAATGGCCACGATATGTCTTGGAGCTATAGTGAGGTAGGTGTTGGCATAATGAGCAGCATCTTCATCGGAGATGCGGATAATCTCCACTCCTCGGTTCTCCAGCCATTCTCTATAGCCTAAGCTGCTTGCAACCAACCCGTAATTGCCCGTCTGCTCGTTTTGTTCACCGGCTTGCTTTACGTAGATATCGCAACTCAGGTAAGCTTCGTCACCTTCCTTGGCATCATAGCGGTTCGCACAGAGCGTTACCAGGTCCTTATCTATAATATTAAAATAGGTGTCAAGAGCCATCTGCTTTTGAATGCGCATCTTATCGTGCACCACCACTACTGTGTCGTGTCCGAGGCAGTTAGCAGCCATCAGCTGCTGAATGGCGGCCATATTCGTGCGCAAACCATCGCCTATTACCGATACCGTACCAAAGGCCAGATAATCATCGCCCTCCATATACGCATCTTCGCCCGTTACACAATATATCGGGTGAATGCCCAAATGCGAGAGACAATAGCGCACAAGTTCCACTTCATCAGCTCGTTGCTGAGAGTTCATCCTGCCCATCACTATGCCAGCGGGCGTTACGATTGCTTGCCCACGCATGAAATACAGGTTGCTCAAAGGAGTCTGACTATAGGTGGCTTCTACACCTGTGTTCTTGTCCGTTGGGCTGAGACTTACAGTCGGACGAAGCAGAATCGTACGAATCAAATCTTCCGTGCTCATCTGCAGGAGCGTCTGACGTTCGTATGCCTCATCGGCTGGTTCATAACACAGAGCTTTCCCGGCAAGTGCTTCGAGCGAATCCCGTTGCATCGAATACAGTACCTCCTCTATCGTATATACTTCGCAACCCTGTTTCTTTAGCTGAGCCTTAATAGCATCATGCTGCTCTGCGGCCTTCTCAATGCTGAAATAGCTTTCAAAAAGACCGGCTGCAGGATGAATAACGCCATCATACAACTCGCGACCGGGAGTATGCATCAGCACCATCTTCGACTGCTCATATTCAGCCTTCGGATACGATACTACCACCTGTTCGGCTACCGGGGCACTCGGGCGCTCTATCGAATTGACGCCATTGATAAACATGTAGAAAATAATAATCGGACAAACGTAACGAGCCAACCAGTAGAAACCTTTTACCATCTTTGACTTGTATCTGCCGTCAGAAGTCAACTCGTTGAATACCACTTCTTTATCTACTAACTGTCCTACCAATATACATGCAGCAATTCCGCCCAATGGAAGGATGAAATTGGAGGTCAAGAGATCCGTGAAATCAAATACCGTGAATCCCAAAATCTTGAGGCTCGAACCCTCAATCTGACTCAGTGCGCACACTACCGAAAGCGAACCCACCAATACGAAGAGTATCGCCAATGCGGCTACTCGTCCTACCGGTTTGCCGCGGAATTTCCACTCCTCAGATATATATGCAGCTCCCGATTCCAGCAGTGAGAACGATGACGTGATGGCTGCAAAGAACAGCAGCACAAAAAACAGCACACTGACTATCCGTCCGCCCGGGAGTTGCGCAAACAGCGGAGGCAAGGTCTTAAACACCAGTGCAGGACCGCTCGTTACCTCTACACCATACGTAAATACGCTCGGGAAAATAGCCAATCCTGCCAATATTGCCATCAATACAGTGGCGGCCGTTACCGTTAGCGACACGCTGACCAAACTCTGATCTTTCTGTATGTAAGAACCGTACGTCACCATGGCCGCCATACCCAAACTCAGCGAGAAAAACGACTGACCGAGCGCCATGATAATCGTCTGACCGGTTACTGCACTCCAATCCGGTTTCAACAAGAAAGCTGCACCCTTAGCCCAGCCATCCTGCCAAATGGATACGATGGCTAGCATCAGGAGAATCAAGAACAGTGCAGGAATCATAAACTTCGAGCAACGCTCGATACCTTTACTTACGCCAAAAGCCAAAATAATGCAGTTCATCCCCAAAAACAGAATCGTCCAAAGTACTGGTTTCCAGCTGTTGATGAAGCCGTCAAACATATCCGACATCTCGGCATACGTCATCCCCTCAAAGCCATAACCGATGCTATGGAAGATGTATTGGAGCGACCAACCTGCCACTACGCAATAAAAAGCCAAAATAGTGAGGCCCGCAAGAATCTCTATTCCGCCTACCGCTCCCCAACCTTTGCTGCCGCCTACGCGAACAAAACTCCGATACGTGTTGCTCTGACCTTTCCTGCCAATCACAAACTCTGAAAGCATCACAGGTACCGAAATCAACAATGAGATAACAATGTAAATAATCAAAAAGGCCGCGCCACCATTCTGACCGGCAACGTAGGGGAATTTCCAAATGTTTCCCAGGCCAACGGCAGAACCGGCAATGGCCGCCATCGTACCAAACTTACTTGCAAATTGGTTTCTTGCCATACTATTGGATTTTAGATTAAGTTTTTCTTTTACCTCTTCATTGGAGGTTTTCGTGTGCTTTTATGGTAAAATTTAGTAAAAAACCTCGCAAAGATACTACTTTATTTGGAATTATGCAAATTTTCTCTAAAAAAATTTTTTTATTTCAAAAAAAAGCACTAACTTTGCAGCCGACTTATATCTTGGATAACTATAGGTCTTACAGAAAGCTTAACCATCAAATCTTGAATATGCACGCTTATCGCAGAATCCCGATGCTTATCATCGGCTTTGTTTTATCCCTCTCAGTGATTGCTGCAGAGGAGAATGTGCAGCCGAAAAAGTCGTTGCTGCCTGATTATTCTCAGAAGATTGGTTTTACCTATGGAGTGGGTGCCGACATCGTCAGTAACTATATCTGGCGAGGACTCTATGTGGGTGGTTTGGGCGTTCAAGCTGACGCCAACATAGGCTATGGTGGCCTCTTCCTCGATATGTGGTGGAACTTCTCGGCTTGCGATTGGACCTTCAGCAAGAATGGATTCAACGTCCCTTCTAATACTTTGGCTCCTGGATTCAATGCAGAGCTCGATATGACCATTGGTTTCTCCAGATGGGGACTTACTGTTATGTTCATGCACATGTATTATTTTGATCGCGAACGAAATGCTGATGGCTCACTCGCCAATACGAGTCGCTATTTCGATTTCGGCAACAAACTGGCAGGTGGTATCACCCAAGAATGGCGCATCAAGTATCGTGTGAGCGACCAACTTCCGCTTTCTATCCTCTGGTGCACACGTACCTTTGGTCGAGATGGTTACATGGTGGATGCCAGCGGCACGCAAATCTCAGCTACTCAATACTATAATTTAGATGCGCAGGCGCAAGGCGCGTGCACGTTCAAGCGCGCGTATTCCTCTTATTTAGAATTAGGATACGACATCTATATGCCTAAGAACCTCTGCCTCGAAGCCAGGGTCGGACTCACCCCATGGAAGAGTCTCTACACGGGCATGCAGGGAGACTTCGCTGTTTGCAACGTAAGCGCCAAACTCAATTGGCATAAATCCATCTCTGAGCATTGCCTCATGACCGCTTTCGCAAACCTCATGATCAATCCTTACGATATGGCTACCGATTATTCAATCAATTCCTCCCGAAATCCCTTCCTTTGGAATATTGGTTGCGGGTTCTATCTCAAGTAATACAATCCAAAAAACTTGAAAATCAGTTATTTAACGACCGAATCGGTAGCTCTCGTCAGGTATCGATTCGGTCGTTTATTTAAATCCGAAAATTACCCCCCCCCCATTTGGCTTTTATGCTAATTTTAAGATATTTTTAAAAAAAGTGCGCTTTTTTACATAAAAATTTGTTCAATTCAAAAATTTTTTGTAACTTTGCGCGCTCTTATTGTAAAAGCGTATGAAATCTTTAATAACAAAATTCACATCTTGGTACTTCAGTAAGAGTGCGCTTCCTTATTGGTGCGTACTGGTCATTGATTGGCTGATTGTAATGTTTGTCGGAATTGCGGCTCATTATTTCGCAGTTGGCGGAACTTGTTTTATTTGTACGTTTTGGAACTACCTTTTGGGGTTGTTTGTACTTTCCCTTATATACGTTTTGTTCTTCCGAATTCGTCGTACCTACACCGGAATCCTTCGTTATTCCGGCTTTGTAGATCTCGGTCGAATAGCGTCTGCTGTGGTGTTGGCTGCCATCGTTGGATTTGCGCTCATTCAGTTTGATGTGCATTACGTTTCCCTCAGCCCTTCGTTCCGATTAACCCTTCCTTCCCTTAAGGAGCAAACGATGATTGCGGTGGGAGCAACGGTGCTGATGTGGCTCGAACGAATCATCGTGAAATCGCTATACGATGAGATGCGCTTCTCATCCACCAGCCAGCGTACGTTCATCTATGGTATTAAAGATGGAGGCGTCAGTCTTGCCAAGTCCATCCGCAGCCAGAACCCGATGGTTTATAACCTCCGAGGATTTGTGGCTCCCGATGATGATTCGCATTTTAAGGGAACGCCCGAAATGCTCCTCGGATTGCGTGTCTATCGAGACGATGATCAACTTCTGGAGACCATCGAAAATATGCATATTGCTGTGCTGATTGTCAGCCCGCTGCAGAGCGAACATTTCCGCGAGCATACCAAGCTCGTGAATGGTCTTATCGAGAAAGGTGTGAAAATCAAAATGCTGCCCGCTGAGATAGAATGGGATGGCAAGTCCGACCTTCTTCATCAGAACCTCAAAAACGTGGATATCGAAGATCTGCTTCCCCGAGATAAGATTGAGGTGGATATGACTGCTATAGGCGAAATGCTTCATAATCAGGTTGTTATGGTTACTGGAGCAGCTGGTTCCATCGGATCGGAAATGGCGCGTCAGGTGGCTAAGTTTGGCCCACGAAGATTGGTGCTCATTGATCAAGCTGAAACGCCTATGCACGATGTTCGGCTCTATATGGCCAAACAGCATACCGACCTCAACTGCGAGACCATCGTCAGCTCTATAACCAACGCTTCACGTATGGAGGAGATTTTCCGCCAGTTCAAGCCCGATTATGTCTTCCATGCGGCTGCATACAAACACGTGCCTATGATGGAAGATAATCCTGCTGAAGCCGTTCAAAACAACGTCTATGGCACACGTGTCATTGCCGATTTGGCCGTTAAATATGGCACCAAAAAGTTCGTCATGATCTCTACCGATAAGGCCGTCAACCCCACCAATGTGATGGGTTGCTCCAAGCGTATATGTGAGATCTACTGCCAAGCACTGAATAAGGCTATAGAAGATGGTACCGTTAAAGGTGTGACGCAATTTGTCACCACACGTTTTGGCAACGTCTTAGGCTCCAACGGGTCGGTTATTCCGCTCTTCAAGTCGCAGTTGGCGCATGGTGGACCGCTTACCGTTACGCATCCCGATATCATCCGTTTCTTCATGCTCATTCCCGAAGCGTGTCGATTGGTGCTCCAAGCAGGTACCATGGGTAATGGAGGAGAGATTTATGTCTTCGATATGGGTAAGCCCGTTCGTATCGCTGATCTGGCGCAACGAATGATTGACCTTTCTGGAGCTAAAGACGTAAAAATCGAGTTTACTGGGCTTCGTGATGGCGAGAAACTTTACGAAGAGGTGCTCTCTGATGCGGAGCAAACCAAACCTACTTCGCACCCCAAAATCATGGTGGCGGCCGTTCGTGAGTATCCCTATGATCTCGCTTTGAAAAACGAAAAAGAACTGCATCAAATATCTTTCACTTACGATGATATGGCTATCGTCAGAAAGATGAAGGAAATCGTTCCAGAGTTCAAGTCCCGCCATTCTAAGTATTGTGCGCTCGATTAAGACTGACAATTTTTGAATATCCTAATGAAAAAGGCTCTCATAACCGGTGTCACCGGTCAAGATGGCTCCTATCTTTCTGAGTTCCTCCTCGCTAAAGGCTACGAAGTCCATGGCATCATCCGCCGGTCTTCTGTGGATTATCGCGAACGAATAGCTCATTTGGAAGGAACCCCACATTTCCACCTTCACTATGCCGACATGTCCGACTCCATGTCGCTCGTTAAACTCGTGGGCAAAGTGCTGCCCGATGAGATTTATAACCTTGCCGCACAATCGCATGTGCAGGTCAGCTTCGATGCGCCTGAGTTCACGGCCGATGTAGATGCAGTGGGCGTGCTTCGTATCCTTGAAGCAGTGCGCACCAACCATCTGGAGAAGACCTGCCGAATCTATCAGGCATCTACCTCCGAGCTCTATGGCAAAGTGGAAGAAGTGCCGCAAAACGAGAATACCCCCTTCCACCCATACTCTCCCTATGCAGTGGCCAAACTCTATGGCTATTGGATAGTCAAGGAGTATCGTGAGGCATATAATATGTTCTGCTGCTCCGGCATCCTCTTCAATCATGAGTCCGAACGCAGAGGTGAGACCTTCGTGACCCGCAAGATCACCCTTGCAGCTGCCCGTATCGCCCAAGGCAAGCAAGACTGCCTCTATCTCGGCAACCTCGATTCGCTTCGCGACTGGGGCTATGCCAAGGATTATGTAGAGTGCATGTGGCTCATCCTCCAGCACGACACCCCTGAAGACTTCGTCATCGCCACTGGCGTGCAACATACCGTACGTGAGTTCGCCACCCTCGCTTTCCACCATGCCGGCATCGAGCTCCGATGGGAAGGAGAAGGCATTCAAGAACGAGGTATCGTTGCTGCTGTCAGTGAAACCGCTTGCGCTAACGTCAAAGTAGGCGATACCGTTGTAGCAGTATCCGAAGACTTCTACCGCCCTACCGATGTGGTCAACCTCCTCGGTGATCCCACCAAGGCCAAAGCCAAACTCGGATGGAACCCGCAATCTACTACCTTCGAGCAACTCGTTGAACTCATGGTCAACCATGATATGGCTAAGGTGGCGGCCGATGATGCTGCGGCTAAGGTGCATGTCAACCTTGCTGAATACCTCGAAAAGGGTATCGTCAAATAAATTCTTATGTAGTATGAAAGGTATCGTTTTGGCCGGAGGATCCGGCACTCGATTATATCCCATCACCAAGGGCATCAGCAAGCAACTCATGCCTATCTATGATAAGCCCATGGTCTATTATCCCATCTCCGTCCTGATGCTTGCCGGCATTCGGGAGATTCTTATTATTTCTACGCCCTTCGACCTCCCCGGATTCAAACGACTCCTCGGGGATGGCTCCGACTATGGCGTACATTTTGAGTATGCCGAACAGCCCTCGCCCGATGGACTCGCACAGGCGTTTACCATAGGTAAAGAATTCATCGGAAACGATTGTGCTTGTCTTGTTCTCGGAGATAATATCTTCCATGGTTCGGGCTTCACCAAGATGCTTCGTGAGGCTGTTCGTACAGCCGAAGAAGAACACAAAGCTACCGTTTTCGGCTATTGGGTGTCCGACCCAGAGCGCTATGGTGTAGCTGAATTCGATAAGGAAGGCAACTGTCTCTCCATCGAAGAGAAACCCGCCAACCCCAAGTCCAATTATGCAGTGGTCGGCCTCTATTTCTATCCCAATAAGGTGGTAGATATAGCTGCATCTATCCAGCCTTCTGCACGTGGAGAATACGAGATCACTACCGTCAACCAGCAGTTCCTTGCGCAAGGTGAACTCAAAGTGCAAACCCTCGGCCGTGGATTCGCTTGGCTCGACACCGGCACCCACGACTCACTCTCTGAGGCTTCTACTTATGTAGAAGTGCTGGAGAAACGACAAGGTCTCAAAATCGCTTGTCTCGAGGGCATTGCTTATCGCCAGGGTTGGATCACCAAAGAGCGCATGCGCGAGCTCGCTCAGCCCATGCTCAAAAATCAATACGGGCAATATCTCCTCAAGCTCATTGCCGACTGATAGCTCACCGCTCATCGCTCATCGCTCATCGCTCGCTCACCGCTCATCGCTCCATCACTCATCGCTCACTGCTCACCGCTCACTGCTCACCGCTCAGGACTATCCATAATGAAGAATCATGACGCAGGATTGCTCAACTTCCTCTTCTCTCAAGCGCCTTCCTAAAGGCCTCCGTATCATCTATCCATCCCCCTCTCCCCTTAAAGAGCCAGAGAGGGTATCTCCCTCGAATGCTCCGGTATCTGTTCTATCTGGGTGCTCATCGTGCACCCAATCCTCCGCTCTCTCCACTGCTTTGGAACAGCCTCAGGCTACTGGAACAATGGAACGCGCTTCAGCGCCAGCCCCCTATGGGGCGTTGGAACACGCCTTCCGCCTAGATTCGGATGGCCTCCCTTGGGGCTATGTCTATATCCCGCATGGTAGGGTAGAGCGCTTCCTTGAACTCATCGATTATATAGCAGCTCAAGGTGATTTTACCCCTCCCACTTTCGTACATCGTTCCCCGAGAAGAAACAAGAAAACCAATCAAAAACCAGCACCTAAATCCCCCAAAAAAACATCCAAATCCGCCAAGAACTCCGGTAAATCCTCATCTGATTCCGAACCTCAGGACCCCCTGACGGTCAGTGGATTAGTCTTTCTTCAAGGCGAAACCCGAAATCTCGAACGGTTCCTCATGGATAATTTCCCGATGATCTATCTGGTTAAAGATTGTGCTACCAATCGTCCGGCCTCCATTCCCCATGCTCAGATGAAGCCTTTCATGGATCTGATGAAGTCCAACCCCTATGAGATCACGCTCCTGCGCGATGCGTTTGAGAAGTTCGCAGAGAATCGCGTGAAACTGCGTCTGCTCACAGGTCCTTTCGCGGGTCATGAGGGTTATATCGTCCGCATCCATCGTGACCGTCAGTTGGTGATGCAACTCGGTGGCATCACCATTGCTCTCCGTGGCGTCCATCGCGAGATCTTCGAAGTCGTCTCCCCTTAGCTCCCGCCTCTCTTAATCCCTTCTCTCCTCCCTTAGCTCCCGTCTCTCTTTGCCCCTCCCTTAGTCCCCTCTCCCCTCAGTAGAGTAGGGCCCTTTTCCCGTTTATATAGGGTGCGTGTCACGCACCCATAGGTCCCTGTCTAACCGAGGGGGCTCATTGTGCCCCCTCCCTTAGCCCCCTCCCTTCTTTCCTCCTCTCCTCCTCTCTCTTAGCTTCTGTCTCCCTTCTTTCCTCCTCTCCCTTTGGGGTGTATCGTTCACTTAGCCGCGGATACTATCCGCGTCTCTCTCCCTCCTCCCTACCGTCCGTTCCTCCGCCCTCTTTTTCCCCCTCCCTCCCTTTGCTCCTCTCCCTTTGCTTCTGCCTCCCTCTCTTTCCCCTCTTTTCTCTTTCGTCCGTATTGTTCGTTGGTAGGAGATAGTATCTCCGTCTCATCCCTCTCCCTCCTTCAGCTTCTCCCCATCCTTTGCTTCTGCCTCCCTCTCTGTCCCCTCCGTCCTCCCTTTTCCCGCTTCCCCTCAGTAGAGTAGACCCTATTCCCGTTTATATTGGGTGCGTTTTACGCACCCATAGGTCCCTGTCTAACCGAGGGGGCTCATTGTGCCCCCTCCCTTAGCTCCTCTCTCCCTCTCTTTCCCCGCCTCCCTTCAGTAGAGCAGCTCCCTCCTCCCTCTCCGTCCGTTCCTCCGCCCTCTTTTTCCCCTCCGCCCTCTCTTCCCCCTCTTTCCTCTTTCGTCCGTATTGTTCGTTGGTAGGAGATAGTATCTCCGTCTTATCCCTCTCCCTCCCTTTCCTCCTCTCCCCTTAGCCCCTGCCTCCCTTCTTTCCTCCTCTCCCTCCTTCAGTTTCTTCATCCTTCTTTCCTCTCCCTAGGGGCGTATCGTTCACTTAGCCGCGGATAGTATCCGCGTCCCCTCTCCGTCCGGAATGCCGCCTTCTTAAGGCGTCCCTCTCGCTCCGTCTTCCAAGTCTCCCTAGGGAGATTTAGAGGGTCGATCATGGAGATTTAGAGGGTCTTTTCCCTCTTTTTCGCAGAAAAAGCATTTTTTATTTGCCCAATTCAGAAAAAAGTTGTAACTTTGCACCCGAGTATATATCTCGCCTTGTGCGCGCGCTCTCGCGCAACCCGCGCAAGGTGCTGTAAACGTAGCAGTTATGAGAAATTTTGATGATCTTAAAATCGCTGTAGCCGGTACCGGCTATGTTGGCCTCAGTATTGCCACCCTCCTTGCTCAGCATCACCAGGTCACTGCTGTGGATGTCATCCCTGAGAAAGTAGAAAAAATCAATCAGCGCATCTCGCCCATTCAGGATGAGTATATCGAGAAGTATTTTGCTGAAAAGCAATTGAACCTCACTGCCACTTTAGATGGCGCATCGGCTTATAAGGATGCCGATTATGTAGTCATTGCAGCCCCCACCAATTACGATCCTGTGAAGAACTTCTTCGATACCCATCATATCGAGGATGTGATTAATCTGGTCATCAGCGTCAATCCCGATGCAGTCATGATCATCAAGAGTACCATCCCTGTGGGCTATTGCCGTAGTCTCTATGTCAAGTATGCCTTGAAGTTCCTCACCGATCCTGCCCTCAAGGGCAAACATTTCAATCTCCTTTTCTCTCCGGAGTTCCTCCGCGAGAGCAAGGCGCTCGAAGACAACCTCTGGCCTTCGCGCATCATCGTAGGCTACCCCAAGCTCCTGCCCGCTGATCAGGATAGCAAATGGGATGAGGAGAATGCGGCTATTGCTGCCATTGGCAATCCCGAAGCCGAACAACTCGCGCATACGTTCGCTCAGTTGCTCCATGAGGGCGCTATCAAAGAGGATATTGCCACTTTGTTCATGGGCCTCAAGGAGGCCGAAGCCGTCAAGCTCTTTGCCAACACCTACCTCGCTCTTCGCGTCAGCTACTTCAATGAGCTCGATACCTATGCGGAGGTCAAGGGCCTTGATTCGGCTGCTATCATCCAAGGCATCGGTCTCGACCCCCGTATCGGCACCCATTACAACAACCCCTCCTTCGGTTATGGTGGTTACTGCCTCCCTAAGGACACCAAGCAGCTCTTGGCTAACTATGCCGATGTCCCGCAAAACATGATGTCGGCCATCGTGGAGTCCAATCGTACCCGCAAGGATTACATTGCTGATGCGGTCCTCCGTAAGGCCGGTTGGTATGACTATAGCACCTGCAATCAGTATGGCAAAGCCGGTGAGGCCACTGTGCCTGTTATCGGTGTATATCGCCTCACCATGAAGTCCAATTCCGATAATTTCCGCCAGTCGGCTATCCAGGGTATTATGAAACGTATCAAGGCTAAGGGTGCCGAGATCATCATCTATGAGCCCACGCTCGAAGATGGTACCCTCTTCTTCGGTAGTCAGGTGGTGAATAACCTGGAGGACTTCAAGGCCCGCTCCAAGGCCATCATCGCCAACCGTTTCGATGCTTGCCTCGAGGATGTTATCGATAAGGTCTATACCCGCGATATCTTCCGCCGAGACTAAGTCCCCTCCCTCCCGGGCCCCCCAGAGAGCCCTCCGCTCGAATGGGAAGAGCAAAATCACGGGGCCCCCGAAAATCTTTGATTTTTGGGGAGAGCGGAGACCAAGTGCAGATCTTATCGGGGTCTCCCAGAGAGCCCTTCGCTCGAATGGGCTTCGCAAAATCTCGGGGCCCCCAAAGAGCTTCGCTCGAATGGGGAGAGCGGAGGCCTTGGTTGCCCGCTGATTAAGTGGAGCGGCAATCAGCCTTGCGACTCAAGTGCCGAACGCGAAGTTTATTGGTAGGGATAGTATCTCCGTCCCTTTCTCCTCGCCCCCAGAGAGCTTCGCTCGAATGGGCTTCGTATTGTTCGTTGGTAGGAGATAGTATCTCCGTCCTTCCCTCCCGGGGTCCCCATCGAGCCTTCCGCTCGACCCGCTTTTTTAACATTTCGACAATTTTTATACCCAAAAACGTCAAAATGTTGTGTTAATATTAAGAAAAGTTTGTTTTTCTTAATAAAAAATCGTAACTTTGCAGTCGGTTTACTACTTTGTAGTACTCTCTGCTTGCTTTTTGCGAGACCCTATCTCGCCCCTTGGGCGAAAAAACATGTAATACCTCGGTCATTGCGTCAGCAGTCAGCCCCTTTTTCTCGCGCGCATGATGCCCGCATGACCTATGGTTGTAAGGATTCTTCAGACGCAGGATTGCTCTGCCTCTTTACTTCCGAAGGCGTAGGAAAACGTTCCCCGTTTCCCTACCGTCGTTGTGTACTTAGGCAGACTCTCCCAATTATTTTTCGCATGGTTCGTTCTCTCCTTTATCGTTTTTCATTGTTGCTTCTCTTGCTGCTGGTGGCTTGTCAACCGCAGCCTGATACCCTCCTCCCTGAGACCACCCTCACTGTGGTGGTGGCTGCTGAGAGCACCCTCTCTGAGGATGCTTATCCCCTATCGATCACCGTCCGCACCAACAATGACTACCGCACTCGAGCTCAAGCTTCCCTCCTCTCGCCTCAGGAAAAAGCCTCTTTCTCCCTTCCCACTTGGATGCAGTATCAGCTTATCCTCCAGTCAACTAAGGGTGCTTTTGCTTCTGTGGAGTGTATCCTGCGCGACCAACCCAAGACCGTCTGCTTGTTCCTTTCCGGCAGTGGAGTAGGGGAAACGGAGGAAAACGACACCATCTTTATAAACTTCGATGATCTGCCTCCTGTTGATTCGGCAGAGGTCCCAACCTCCCTTCCTGCTTTTGTAGATGGACATCTCGTGGTGTTTGCTGACACCCTTGCGGATAGCCTTCGTCTCACTTACCTCTCTTTGGTGGAGTGGGAGGGGCTCCCTTCTGCCAATCATGTATCTGACTCGCTTCAGGCAAGAGATATAGCGGATGCGTATCAGGAGATGACCCTGTTGAAATGGCATATCCCATCGGTGGAAGAGGCCAAACGCCTTCGTGCGTTGTATCCCGGTGATTCGGAGTCGTTCGCAATGCTCTGCTCCTTGCTCGAGTCGGCCTCCCTTCCGCCTATCGCCCTCACCGAGGGCAGTGAAAATGCCCGTTACCTCTGTGATGAAGGCCGCAAGACGTTCTCTTTCGTTCCTTCCTCCACCATCGCCAAGGCCGGCACCAAAGCTGCCACCTACCGCCTCCGCATCCTCACCTCCCGCTCCTTCCCCCTCTCCCCTCAGTAGAGTAGGCCCTTTTCCCGTTTATATCGGGTGCGTTTTCCGCCCCCATCGGTCCCTCGGTGCCCCATCGAGCTCTGCTCGAATGGGCTTCGTATTGTTCGTTGGTAGCGGATAGTATCCGCGTCCCCTCTCCGTCTGGAATGCCGCCTTAAGGCGGCCTCCCTCCCTCCGTCTCCTCACCTCCCGCTCCTTCCCCCTCTCCCCTCAGTAGAGTAGGGCCCTTTTCCCCGTTTATATAGGGTGCGTTTTCCGCCCCCATCGGTCCCTCCCCCTTTGGGGCGTATCGTTCACTTAGCCGCGGATAGTATCCGCGTCCCCTCCCCGTCTGGAATGCCGCCTTCTTAAGGCGGCCTCCCTCCCTCCGTCCTCTCTCTCCCCTTCTTTCCTCCTTCCCCCTCTCCCCTCAGTAGAGTAGGGCCCCTTCCCCGTTTATATAGGGTGCGTTTCACGCACCCATAGGTCCCTGTCTAACCGAGGGGGCTCATTGTGCCCCCTCCCTTTGCCCCCTTCTTTGCTCCTTCCTCTCTTTGCCCCCTCCCTTTATATATTATATAAGGTGTCTCCCTCCCCCGAGCCCCATCGAGCTCTGCTCGAATGGGAAACGCAAAATCTCGGGGTCCTCGAAAATCTCTGATTTTTGGGGAGAGCGGAAGCCTTGGTCGCCCGCTGATTAAGTGGAGCGGCAATCAGCCTTGCGACCCAAGTGCCGAACGCGAGGTTCATTGGCAGGAGATAGTATCTCCGTCCTTTCAAGCAGCATTGCTGCAGGTCTTGCGACCTTCCGGATGAATGCGCTCCCTCCCCCAAGCCCCATCGAGCTCTGCTCGAATGGGCTTCGTATTGTTCGTTGGCAGGAGATAGTATCTCAGTCCTTTCAAGCAGCATTGCTGCAGGTCATGCGACCTTCAGGATGAATGCGCTCCCTCCATCGAGGCCCCCATCGAGCTCCGATCGAATGGGCTTCGTATTGTTCGTTGGCAGGAGATAGTATCTCCGTCCTTTCAAGCAGCATTGCTGCAGGTCATGCGACCTTCCGGATGAATGCGCTCCCTCTGTCCCCAAGTCTCCCGAAAGGGATATTTATCCCAAAAAATATATTTTTTACTTAAATTTTTTTCGAAATGAAAAGTAAACTTTCAGCCATCGTAATCATCGTCCTCTTCGCCCTAATTTCTGTCTCTTGTGAGAAGGCGAACGAAGTGCAAAACAACAACCAAGCAGTTGAAGTGACTATCACCTTCCCGGATTTCATCTTTACGTTTGAGGATCTAACCTTCAATGCTCCGGCTTCCCATAAGGCTCCTTCTATTACTGGCATGAGTCGCGTTTCACCCTCCGAGGCAGGCATGAACCGCATCTCGCTTGCGATCTTCAATTCGGATAACACGCTAGTCTTCAGCACCACCAAGAACGCCTCTGTGGATGAGGACTTTTCCGAACCGATATCCAGTTCGCTCCTCCCGGGCGACTACCATTTTGTGGCGGTAATACACAAAACGAATGATGCTGGCGAAGCAGCTGCCGCTATTGCTTCCACTTCCCAAGCCTCTATTACAACCTCGAAGTTGCTCAGTGTCTTTGCTGTCAATCAGTCGGTTACTATTTTGGCCAACCAACCAAACACGGTCCTCATCGACCTTGGCCCTTGCATCACCTCGAAGTTCCAAATCAAAACCACCGATGAAACTCCCGCCAATGTGGCCTCCTGCGAGGTTATCCTCAACCCCTCCTCATCCGCCACTTCAGCATATATCTTCAACCCCACTACTGGCTTGGCTGAAAGCACCTATCGATATCGCACGGAGTTCGTTTTAAGCGATATGGGTATCAGTACATTCCAGAACATCCCCTTAGGAGTCAATTGCCTACTGTCAGAGGCTTCTCAGCACATATCCATCACGGTGAACATGAAGGATGCTTCGGGCAATATCATCAAGTCCCGCACCTTCTCCGATGTTTCGATGAAACCCAATCGCATCACCCGCGCCACCGGTTCGTTCTTCCATTCCGAAGCCAACTCCTCCTTCACCCTCAGCACCACTCTTGACCCCATGTACGAGTTCGAGTTCTAACTCCCCGCTCAAGGCTCATCGCTTTTGAATAATCAATCTGTCATTTCGCCCAAGTGCCGACCTTATCGGGGCCCCCGAAAATCTCTGATTTTTGGGTTTCGTATTGTTTATTGGTAGGAGATAGTATCTCCGTCCTCCCCACGCCCCCCAAAGAGCTTCGCTCGAATGGGGAGAGCGGAATCGGAAGTCGGCTCAACTGCAGCAGAGCTGCAGGTCATTCCGACCTTCTTATCGACCCTATCGGGGCCCCCGAAAATCTCTGATTTTTGGGGAGAGCGGAGGCCAAGTGCCGACAATATTGGGGCCCCCAAAGAGCTTCGCTCGAATGGGGAGCGCGGAATCGGAAGTCGGCCCAACTGCAGCTGAGCTGCAGGTCATTCCGACCTTCCTGATGAACGCGCATCGCCCACACTCTGCCCGCAGCCTTTTTCCCGCAGAGATCTCGAAATCGCTTTGCGAATTTGGAAATTTAGCATGCTCGTTTGCCCTTCGCTTTTAAGGCGGTACTTTTTCGGTATAGCGTGCCCAAGGGGATGGTTCCATATGCACTTGCGTGCGTTCCAGTTAGCCCTAAAGGGCTGTTCCATAAGCACTTACGTGCGTTCCAGGTGTCCAGGGGGCGTTCCATTTGCGCTTACGCGCGTTCCAAGTAGCCCTTCGGGCTGTTCCATAAGCGCTTACGCGCGTTCCAAGTAGCCCTATGGCTATCTACCGAATAATTGTTTAGGATTCTTCTCAGGATTTTAGTTCGGATGTCGAGCGAAGCGATCCCTCTAATACTCTTCCCTCAAGCGAGGTATCGAGCGCATTTTGGTTAGGATTTTGGTTAGGATTTTGGTTAAAGATTTTTTCGAACACGAATCTAACGAATCTATCGAATGTGGAAAAAACTATTCGTGTTATTCGTGTCATTCGTGTTCAAAGAAACTCCAGTTACGCGTTAACAGTTAACACCCGCAAGTGCTAAATCATCAGTAATCATCAATCTGACCCTTTTACCCGCTCCCTGACCCTCTTTCAAGCAGGAAAAGCAGATAAAAATGCAGAAAAAGTGTAAATTTAGCGTTTTCTCTTGGATATTTGAAAGAAAAGTTGTAATTTTGCAGAAAATTTACAAAAATCGAGGTTAAGTATATGATTTTAGAGTTTTGTCTGCGTAATTATCTGTCAATAAGGAATGAGGTGAAAATCTCTTTTCTGGCAACCTCGCTCAAGGAGAATCTTCCTGAGCCCAATGAGACAGTGCCCCTTGCCGATACCGGTTTGTCGCTCCTAAGAAGTGCGGTCGTTTATGGCGCAAACGCATCTGGAAAGTCAAACATACTGAAAGCGTTGGCCTTCTTCAAGCGCTTCATCACCGAGTCCTTCATCAACAGTCAGGCAGGAGAAGACATTGACGTGCAACCGTTCAGACTCAACTCCACCTCATTGCATGAGCCGACAATGATGGAAGCCACCTTTACCGATGGCAACCATATCTATCGTTATGGGTTTGAGGTAACGAGCAAGGCAGTAGTGGCAGAATGGCTTTTTCAACGTGCATGTAAGAAAAGAGCCAAGGAAGTAGAACTCTTCTATCGGGAGAATGGCGCGACAAACGTGCATCCACAGAGCGACCATATCAAGGAACTTGTTGCAAAAAAAATGATACGCGACAATGCCCTTATCCTCTCCACAGCGGCACAGTTCAACGACCCCAAGGCAGTTGCCATTCTACAATGGTTGGGCAACACACAAGTAATCTTCTGTTCCGAGGAAGAAACCCTCTGGCAGCAGGCCATCAGGCATCTTGATGATGAAGCCCTTCGCGAGCGAATCACTGCCTTTGCGCGTTATGCCGACCTTGGCATTGAGGAGATAAGCAAGGTTGACAATAGAATAGTCAGCCGGCATAGCCAGTATGATTCAGAAGGGCGCGAAGTGAACAACGTCACCTTCTCCTTCCTTGGCAACGAATCAGAAGGCACCATCAAATACTTCTCGTTGTCATACCCCATCATCGATGCCCTCGACAACGGCAAGCGAGTGATCATCGACGAACTCGATTCCAAGCTTCACCCATTGCTCGTCAGAAAGATAGTCATGATGTTCAATTCACCTGAAACCAACCCCAAAGGCGCACAACTGCTCTTTACAGCCCACGACACATTCCTGCTCAGTGCAGGACTCTTCCGCAGAGACCAAGTCTGGTTCACACAAAAAGACAGTTTTGGCACCACCGAAGCATATTCGTTGGCAGAATATAAAGTAAGGAGCACCTCTCCCTTCGAGCGCGACTATCTCCAAGGGCGATATGGGGCAACACCCATCATTGGCGACATCGAGAACTTATTCAAAGGAAGGAAATGACTATGGTACGGAAAGCAACTGACCGCCGGAAAAGCGGCATAACCCGCCGACAAGGCTTTCGAGCTGTGAAGCAGTCATTTCTAATCGTATGCGAAGGAGAATGTACAGAGCCCGACTATTTCAAGGCTTTTCGAATGACCACCGCTACCATTAAAGTGGTCGGTCAGGCAATGAATACCACCAGTCTTGTAGAAAAAGCCATCAGCATAAGAGATACGGCTGCAACTCGGAAGCGATATTACGACCAATGTTGGGTGGTTTTTGATAAAGATGACTTCCCAGCCAGCGAATTCAATCGTGCCATTATTATGGCTCAAAAGAATGGATTCAGAGTGGCTTATAGCAACCAGGCATTCGAGTATTGGTTCCTTCTCCATTTTAATCTATATAGCGGACCCTTGCATCGCGATAATTATGCCACCATGCTCACCAGGCTTTGCGGGATGACATATAGCAAACGAGAGGGATTCGGAGCTCTCATGTACAACCGTCTCCTCCAGCATCAACCTATCGCCATCCGTAATGCGAAGGCTGTTCTTCAGGAAATCTCCCATGGCAATCCCGCGATGGAAGAGTCTTCAACCACGGTGCATCTGCTGGTTGAAGAGCTAAACAAGTATCTCTAAACGCCTACTTCCTGCAATCATTCATGCACAATCCCAATCACAGCGTTTGGAGTTTTCTTTGGAATTTTCTAAAGAGTTTCCTTCAAAGAATTCGAAAGATAAGTGGCTTTTTTGCAGAAATCTTGAAAATTTTGAAGTTAAATACCCTATAATCAAAAGATAGTTCCGGATTCTTCTCAGGATTTTAGTTCGGATTTCGAGCGAAGCGATCCATCTAATACTACTCTTTCAAGCGAGGCATCGAGCGCATTTTGGTTAGGATTTTAGTTTAGGATTTTCGTTCATCACTCACCGCTCACCTCATCAGTAATCAATAATCAGTCATCAGCCATGAATAACGAGTCACAGATTGTGCTTTACCAGCCAGATGACAGCATACGTCTTGAAGTAAAGATTGATGCTGGCAATGAAACCGTATGGCTTACTCAGCAGCAAATCGCGGAGTTGTTTGGAACCAAGCGTCCGGCAATAACGAAACATTTAAACAATATTTACCAAAGTGGCGAACTGGACAAGGCAAGCACATGTTCCATTTTGGAACACATGGGTAATGACGGCAAACAGCACTATACTACTGCATATTATAATCTTGATGCTATTCTATCAGTTGGCTATAGAGTCAATAGTGTCAATGCGACAGCTTTTCGCAGGTGGAGTAACACCATCCTCAAACAGTACTTACTTCAAGGTTATAGCATCAATCGCCATCTTGTAGCCCTTCAGGAGCGCACTGACCAACGCTTCGCTGATATCGAGCAGCGTCTCGATAATCAGCAGAAGCAGATTGATTTCTTCGTCCGCACCAATGTTCCTCCTATCGAGGGCATATTCTACGAAGGACAGGTGTTGGATGCACGACTCTTTGCAGAGCAACTCATCAAGATAGC
>JALFZG010000049.1 GCA_022784645.1 Bacteroidales bacterium | reverse complement strand
GAAATAAGCGCTCCGTCATTCTTCCTCTCCCCAAAAATCAGAGATTTCCGGGGTCCCCGAAAAGACGAATAAATTCTGCTGCGGATAAATAAGAAAATCCCATCGCGAAAGCGGTGGGATTTTTCTTTCCAAAAGTTCACAAAGTTCACAAAGTTCACACATTTTTGAGTAAGGGTGGATGGTTTGGGGCAAATATAAGGAAACAAAATAACACAAATTTTCTTTCAACGAGAAAAAATCACCCCTTGTTAATGACATTAATTTGTCATCTTCTTTCCAAAAAATATTTCGTGATGGACACATCTACATCATTCGTGATGGTAAGTGTTTTACTTTGTAAGGTATAGAGGTAGAATAAGTTTCTAGATTCGTCACAAAGACCAGTTGATAAGGGTCATGTAGGAGAACAATTAACAAGAACAATTCACTTTCACATACAAATATTGGAAAGGAGTGCGAACATGTGGATTTTGACAGAAAAAGGATATAACAATGGCATAATTCGCCTCAAAATACATAAAAATGAAGAAAAAAACTAAATAAACCGTGTAAAAATTGTTTTTTTAAAATAAAATTAGTAATTTTGCTGCAAAATTTGTTGTTTGCCTGCCGCAATTTGGCATTGATGCGTTGTAATTTTGCGGCGGTAAAAAAAAATAAGGTACAATGCCAAAACAAAACGCAGCTATTCTTCTTAATCGTTACATCTGGCTTGTAGATACTATCTACTCTGCCGGTAGTATCTCTCGCGAAGAAATTGATCGTCGTTGGTGCCGCTCATTGTTGAGTGAGGGTGAGATGGCTATTCCCGAGCGCACGTTCCATCGCTACAAAGATGCCATTCAGGAACTGTTTCAAATCAATATAGAGTTTAACAAAACCAGAGGCTATTATATTGAGAACCGCACTGACTATGCTCGCAACGAGATGCGCAAGTGGCTTATCAATACCTTTGCTGTAAATAATCTGATAAACGAAGGCGCTAATCTTCGCAACCATATTGCTTTTGAGGATCTTCCTTCCGGTCAGCGATTCCTTACTCCCATTCTGGAGGCAATTCGCGACCGAGTTGTGCTGCGTGTCACGCATAAGGGTTTCAACCGCCCTGAGGCAACAACTTTCAAAATGAAACCTTATGGTCTAAAGGTATTCAAACAACGCTGGTATGTGTTAGCCGAATCGGAATATCCCGACCATCGTTTGCTGGTCTATTCGCTTGATCGATTTGAGGCAATAGAGCGGACGGACGAACAATATGAGATACCGGAAGATTTTGAGATAGTCGATTATTTCCGCAACTCGTATGGTGTTACGGGACTGAAAGGGGAACCGGAATTGATAGAACTGAAGGTGGATGTCTCGCAGGTGAAGTATTTACGTACACTTCCTCTTCATCACTCTCAACAAGAGATTGAGACTACCGATGAGTATTCGGTATTTCAGTACTTCCTCGTTCCGACCTACGAACTTCGTCAGGAGATCTTCAGCCACGGAAGTAATGTAGAGGTCGTACACCCCAAGTGGCTGAGAGAAGAGTTTAAGAATAAAATTGAAAAATTGGTAAAAAAATACTTAGAAGCATAATATGAGGGCAGAAGATTACAAACAAACTTTTGATCCGGAATTTGAATCCTTTTGCATTAAAAATAGTATTCATTTTTATCCGTGGGTAGGCGGTAATTATCATTCCTGTGACAAGAAAATCCTTATTTTAGGAGAAAGTTATTATTTGGATGATTGGAACCCCGCTGGCAGGTTTGATATGGACATGACCAAAGATGCAAGTCCGCTTGCTATTCGTAAATATCTTGGAGAAGAACCTACAAATGATTTTAAAGTTGAGACAAAAGAATTTATTACTCTACATAAGGCAACTCGTGCTATATTAGGCATTGTGGGTCGTCCTGTTAGTTTGTCGGAAAGGCGTTCTTTATGGCACAATGTAGTCTATTCTGTTTTTATTCAAAATAGTTTTCGCTCAAAAGTAGCTGATTCTTCTCCATTTACTAAGGATGAAATTGATAAGGATGCACAAATCTTAGATGCACTTCTTGCTCAATATAAACCAGATGTAGTCATTTCATTTAGTAACAGTATTCAAAATGCCATTGCAGATAATTCTAAAAAAATTAAATTCGTGTCCAGTAGCAATGGTCGTATGTTGACATGTATAACATGGAAACGCAGCGATATTCAGTTTGTTGGTATACCCCATCCAAGTATACTTAGAAGCAATATCTCTATTGAAAATCTGCATCAAATTATAAAAGGCTTGATTAATTGATTATCACTAGAAAATTTGTGTTCTCAACATCGGGGGCGATTAGTAGTCCAATAGAGAAAAAGTTTACAATAAATGAAAACACAGGAAAGAATTAAAGAGCAGTATGCTCAGCATTTAAAAGATTTTGTTTCGGAAATACAAGGTCTCGATACTGAGGGTATTCCTGCTCCGCATATACCTATTGCAGAACCATATTCACGAGTGTATTGATATTGTATGGACGGCTAATGACAAAGATCATGCGGCCAAATTATTAAAAGAGAAATTTGGTCTTTCTATGGCTGTCTATTTAGACGAACGAATTTCTAATTTAACAGAAAGTCGTCGTTCTGTCATAAGGGATGAAGTTGCAGAATTAAAGGATTACATAGAACGATTAAAGTCAAAAATAGTGCCGTATATCAAAATTTACAAAATCTATAATGAGTCGCACACTTCTTTGGTTGGATGATTGCCGTGATCCTTTTGATACAAGGATTGACTGGTTGGTGTTCTCGCCCATTGGACGGGATGTAGATGTCGTGTGGGTGCAAAATGTGGACGAATTCTTTGCCTACATTGATGAGCATGGTCTTCCGGATGCGATCTGCTTTGACCACGATTTGGCGGAAGACAGCTACGATGAGCGTACCGGTTATGACTGTGCCAAGTATGTGGTGAACTACTGCATGGAGCATAACTTGGATATACCTGCCTACAACATCCAATCCTCTAACCCAGTCGGTGCCGAGAATATACGTCACATAATGGATAACTATCATCGCTATTTTTTGAAAGAAATCTGATATTTTTCATTTTGTCTGCCGATATTTGGCATTCTGCGGTAGTATCTTTGCAGCGGTTTCAGAATAGAGGCCGCTGTAATTTTGTCTATTAACATCAAAAAAAGTATTTCTATGAACATAAAAGACATCAAGAATTTGAACAAAATTGAGTCCTTCAACGGTAACTTTGCTATCTACTACAATACAGATGGTATGGCCGGTATCATCAACCGCCAAGGTGAAGTCCTCATTGAGGCAGATAAGTACGATTATGCTTGGGAAACAAATGATAGTATGTATGTTCTCGATAACTTCAAGGAAGATATACATCTTACCTTCGATGCCAACACGCAAACTCGCTATGAGGGAAAGCGTGTTCTCAACCACGGCTCCGTCTTCACCTATCGCGATGGTAACAAAGAAGGCATCTGCACCACTTCTCTTCAGCTTATCACTGCGCCGCTCTATGATATGCTCGTTGAATGGGGAAAAGGGTGCGAAGCTTTCGTCGCCAAGATGGGAGATAAGTTTGGAGCTATCGATTACGAGGGAAAGGTACTCCTGCCTTTCCTGTACGACGATGTGGTATTCGTCTATCTGCCTACCCACGATATGAAGTATCGTAGCGTAGCCATCAACGGAGAGTACTTCTGGATTGACATCCATGGCAATCGAACCTCGAAGAATACCTATGAATATCTTCTACCGCTCAACGAGAAGGGCTACGCCATCATGAAGCAGGATGGCCGTGTCGGTATCATTGATGCTAACGAGAATGTTCTTTGTCTTACTGATTTTACCGAGGTAAATGATGGTCAAATCGCCTATAGCCGCATTTTCTGGTGCACGCCCGAGCACGTTACTTTTTATAAAGATGGTCTTCTTGGAATCATGGACGTACAAGGCAATATTCTTCAGCAGCCTAAGTACACCAAGGTTGATTTCCAGGCGAAGGATTATCTCATTCGTGCAACCGATGTCAACAAAAAGCAAGGACTCGTTACTCCCGAGGGCAAGATCATCATTCCATTCGAATACGATTTTCTCGCTCGCCGTCGTAATCTCGGCATCAACATCGTCCGCAAGGATGGTAAGTACGGAGTACTCGACAACCAAGGCAGGGTAGTCCTTCCACTTGAGTATGAGTCCATCAACCTCAATGAGGACAAAGGCCTCAGCGAAGTGGCTGTCACGAAAGATGGTGAGTGCTACTTTATCAATGAGAAGCAAGAACGTCTAAATATATTTTAACTATGAATGTACGCGAATATCCGAATCTACAAACAGTATATGATTTTCATTTTGGTTTTGCAAGATTTGATATTCTGATAGAAGATAATCGTACTCGTATCGGTCTTATCAACGAAAAAGAAGAAGTTGTTCTTGCTCCGGAATATATCTTCGTTCGTCGAATGGACGAGCATGGACGTTATCAGGTCATGCGCCCCGGTGAAAAGATGAAAGAAATTATCATTTCATAGTATTTTATCTTCTCCTCTGCCGCAATCTGGCATTATATTGTTGTATTTTTGCAGCGTAATCCGACGAAGGGTTACGCTGTAATTATTTTATCAACAATTTAAACTATTTTTTTCATGAAAAAATTAATGTTTATTGCTCTGGCATTGCTCTCGTGTGCATTCGCCCAGGCAGAGGATGTCGAGATTGATGGCGTTCGTTATGTGATTAGGTTCTACGATCAGAGTGCAGCAATCGACCGCACCATTGCAGACAAAGTGAAGTCTGAGACTCTGGTAATCCCCGAGAAGGTAACCTATGAGGATGAGGAATTTACCGTGACTGAAATCTTCGACAAAGGTTTGCCTCTTGGTAGTAATCAGGTCTGCACAAAGATTGTGCTACCTAATACTATCACCAAGATTGGCACGCGTGCTTTTAGCGGTAGCCAGAATGTCAAAGAGATTGTGCTTCCAAACTCACTTAAAACTATCAGCGAGGGTATGTGTTCACTGTGTTCCTCACTGGAAAGTGTCGTTATTCCGGAGTCCGTTACTGAAATTTATGGTAGCGCATTTATGAACTGTGACAAGTTAGCCTCTATCAACATTCCGCAGGGTGTTACTTACATTGGCTATAATGCCTTTTTTAATACCGCAATCAAAGAATTGACCCTACCGGAAAGCATGACTTCAATAGCGCAAGGAGCACTCCGAGGGATGGGTAAACTTCGCAAGATTACTTTGCCCAATTCCATTACTGAGATAGAGGGAAGTACGTTCGGGGGATGCCAACGTCTTCGTTCTGTTGTCCTCCCTTCAACTCTTAAGACTATTCCTGCTCGTATATTTATTGGCTGCGCTATTGATACCATTGTTATTCCGGAGGGAGTTCGTTATATTGACCGAAATGCCTTTGAAAGCTGTCGCGGTCTTAAACACATTGTTTTTCCGTCCACTTTGGTTGCTATTGGTCCTGAAGCATTCAAAGACTGTCCGGCCATTGAAACACTTGAACTTCCTGCTGGTCTTCAGCAGATTGCTTCTTGGGCTTTGGCCGGATGTGTAGGGCTGAAAACTATTATCAATCATGCTGCTACCCCTCAAAAGATTGATGGACTGCAAGTTTTCTATAATGATGAGGAACAAGTTCCCGCTATCACATTGATGGTTCCGAAGGGATGCGCTGACACCTATAAGAAGGCTGTTTGGTGGGGCGGAATGCAAATAGTTGAAATGGAATAATACTTTTTTCTTTTACTCTGCCACAATTCGGCATTCTGCGATATTATCTTTGCAGCGCAATCAAAAAATGGTTGCGCTGTATTGTCAAAAAATAAAAAAAACAATGGAACAAGAACCATTTAAATTATTATCCAATCGCACCTCAGCAGGTTTTGCTTTGGTGAAAGATTTGTTAAACAATCGAGTTTGCGTACAAGACGGAAATGGTAATATTACTTTTGTTTCTGAGTTTGAAGATAATTTATACGAATACTCTGAAGACGAATGGCGCATTCATTACGAATGGTTATCACCAGATAGGTTAGCTTTTTATCAAGGATCTTACACGGGACTATATTCTCCCTATGGTGAAGTCATTTTCCCTATACAATTCAAATTAATCCTTCCTGTAAAAGAAGCCGGTCTTTTCATACTGAAAAATCAACAAGATAAATGTGGAGCTGTAGATAAAGAAGGTAATATCCTTTATCCTTTCCAGTATGAATATGTAGAACTTCGGAATATGATTTTAGAACGTTTTTCAGCAACTAATTATCGTATCTCAAATGATCGTTTACACTTTTACACCTCCTTAGAGAGGGAAATTTGATTAATAATGAATGATACCAATACCCCCTAGGGGGTCGCGCTTCTAAGGAAGCATTTGTATCAAGTGATCGTTGACATTTTGTACATTAATAAACAAACAAATAGTAGAAGTGGTGTTGTTGCAGGGTATAATGCTTATGGGGATCCTGCCGCTTATGGCGCTAGCCGATCAAATACGAATTATGGATATGCATCAAATACTACAACATCAGAACAAGTAAAGTTTGTTGAGGCATTTATAAATGGTCAAGGAGTTTGTTATAACGTGCGAGCCAATTATGGTGATATTTATGAGACGAAATACGTTAGAGTGCCTAATGAGAGCCTCCTATGGTGGTTGATGCCTCCTTTTACGATGGTGCCTGGTATAGGTGTTGGGATATGGTACTTATGTAATAAGAATAAAGTAAAGCCATGTAGGAAGTGACTTTCTTTTCCTAAAAATTAGACAGTTTCCGCAAAACGTAGATATGTATTAGACGAGTAAATCCCATCGCGAAAGCGGTGGGATTTTTCTTTCCAAAAGTTCACAAAGTTCACAAAGTTCACACATTTTAGAGTAAGGGTATGGCGCTGCGCGCAGTTCCATTAGCGCTTCGCGCGTTCCAATGGTCGGAGGCGGCTGATAATCGAACTTAGATAATCATAATCAAACTTCCAGCCAAGAGCAGAATGCAGCCGATTGCCGTTTTCCAAGAGAGCGATTCTCCAAGGAAAATCACAGCAAAGAGGATTGTGAGCACCAGGCTGCATTTATCGATAGGAACAACCTTGCTCACCTCTCCCAATTTGATAGCATAGAAATAGCAGATCCACGAAGCACCAGTGGCTAAGCCTGACAGTATCAGAAAGATCCAACTGCGTGAAGAAATATGCGCAATGGCTGATAATAGATTGGTGGACGAATGCCCGATAGAATGTGCGATAAAAACGATGCCCCATGCCATGATTAAAACGACAGTCGTACGGATGGCAGTAGCCAAATTTGCATCTACTTGCTCGATTCCTATCTTGGCAAAGATGGCCGTTGCAGCAGCAAAAACTGCCGATGAAATCGCAAAAAATAACCACATATGTTTCATGCTTTTAATGATTGATTAACGTTTCTGTTTTCCTTATGCTATTGCCGATAAATATGTCAATAGCAACTAAATATGGCTACAAAAAAAATGCCAAATAGTGTGTTATAGCACTGTTTCTATTGTTCATGTATTATATGATTTGCGTGATTCAAGAAAAAGCAGTACCTTTGCAGCCAAATTGATAATCAGACTATGAAATGCCGAACCCAACATCTTTCATCGAATAATCGACGTGCAGAATGCCGCACGTGCCGAATTGAGTTTGTGCATTGGTTTAGTGGCTTTTATTGAACCTTTCTATGTTTACTGTACTTTCTATACTTTTTTGCGCCATCATCGCTGGTGCTATATTGCTTCGTATGGGCTTTAAGCTGCAAATGGAGCGCGCATTGGATATCACTGTATTTGTTTTGATAGCGTTGTTTGGCTTGTCGATAGGGCAAGACGACAACCTCCTTCATAATGCTTCTTCTATAGGTTGGGCGGCATTACTGATTGCATCGTTAGGAATGGCAGGGAGTGTACTATTTTCTTTACTGTATCAGCGTTTGCTTCATTTGCCTAATATCCCGGTAGCCGTGGCAGAAACGGCAGATGAACATAAACTGAAGAAAACAGACTTGTTGCTTCGTCTGCTCCGTTCGAGTAAACTGCCCCTTGTATTGCTGGCGGGCATGCTGATGGGCTATTATAGCCTGCTGCCGAAGTCGTGGGGTTCGAGCAAGGTGTCGTTTGTGGTACTCTGTTTGCTGATAGCCGAAGTGGGACTCTCATTGGGCAATCGTCCGGACTTGAAAACCGTGATGAAATCGGTGGATTTTAAGATCTTGCTCTTACCGTTTTTTACTATAGTGGGCACCTTGTTGTTTTCTGCATTGGGCGCAATAGTATTGCCTTTCTCAGTGCGGGATGTGCTTACGGTAGGAAGCGGTTTTGGCTATTATTCCCTGTCTTCATTCTTGATTCTCGATCAGAAAGCGGCCATGATCGGTCAGTCGGCAGCGGTAGAGTTGGCATCCCTTTCGTTGTTGATCAACCTGCTTCGTGAGCTGGTGGCACTTATCTTGTGCGAACCCCTATCCCGCTCCGGGCGGGTCTATCAGGCTGTCTCATTGGCGGGTGTCACCTCGATGGATGTGTGTTTGCCGATGATAGTCAATAGTCGCACCTCGCCGCAGAACATGCCTATCGCCATCGTACATGGCATTGTTCTTGAAATCTCCGTTCCGCTGCTCTTGTCGGTCTTGTGCTGATTATTCAATTGGATTCTTTGAGAAAAGCTTATTCAATAATTGATACGAATCCATCTTCAAAAAATAAGCCGCGCGACTCAGTCACGCGGCTAACTTTTTCCCTATATGTTTTCCTCATGGATTACCTAAGGCAACCCAAAGGTTAATCATCAACGACGACGATTCTTCTTGTTGGCTTTCTGATTTTTCTTAGCCAAGCTGTAAATACCGAAACCAACAGCCAGCACAACGACAATCACGAGGAAAATAACAATGCCCGTGGACATGTTATCGCCCTTTACGCGATTCCACATGGCCAACAACGCTTCCGTCTGCTCTGCGGCATCATGCATGAGTGCGCAATGGTTAATAGTATTGATGTCGGGATAATACACCGGATTCAAATGAACGCTCTTGCCTTCTTCTCCGAAGAAATACGAAGCGTCAATAACCTCCGGATAAGCCTCTTCATCGTTAGCCCATTCCAAAATTTCCGGCGAAGCGATTACGGATACATAACCGACCTCCTCCATGTTGTAAATGGCGTTTTGCGGCATACACATATAATTGATGAAATAGGTAGCAGCTTTGGGATTCTTGGCATAAATGGGGATTACCCAACCATCGAACCAAACGTTTGAACCTTCATCCGGCACAATATAATCAAGTTCAACACCTACCTCAGCAGCTTCGTCAATAGCCCAAGCGGCATCACCAGACCAACTGAGGTTGAGCCACATCTTGCCCTTGGTCATTTCTTCCTTACCGAAATCCACTTCCCAACCGGCAATATTGCTTTTGGCTTCTTTCAGAATTGCTTCTACGCGCTCCAAGCGCTCCGGGGTGATGTTTCTTACGAGCTCATCTTTGTCAGCCTTACCGGCTGCAATCTCGTCTTTGTAAGCATACAACACCAAAACGGAATACACATCGCGGAACGCATCTTTTACGTAGATATGTCCCTTAAATTTGGGATTGGTGAGGGCAGCCCAACTCTTGAGTTCTTCAGGCGAAACGTAAGCCGTGTTGTAAAGCCAACCGGTGGTGCCCCACATGTAGCCCACCGTGTAATCCGATGCAAGCTGACCGGGCTGAGCCATCTGCTGGAATTTTTCTACAGCAAACGGGGCAACATAGTCAAAATACTGTAAGCTGTCAGGAATCAAATCCTTCTGAATTTTCTGGAGCAGGTTGTTCTTGAGCATGCGCTCAATGATGTACTCCGACGGGCAAACCACATCGTAATCCTCTTTGCCAACCTCAATCTCGGTCAGCATCGACTCGTTGATGTCGAAAGTCTGGTAGATAATCTCTACCTCCTCTCCCGTCTGGGCTTTGTACCAGTCGGGGAACGTGTTCAGGACGTGCTCCATGTCGATGTAGTCCGCCCAGTTGTAAACTTTAAGAGTGTGCTCGCGGTCTGCGGCAAAAACACTGGCGATGCTCATTACCATTCCGGCTACGATCGCCAGCAAAAAACGATTTTTTTGCATTTTTTCTTCAGGGGGTTTAACATTGTGAATAAACTCCGTTTGGCAGCTGTAACCCCCCACACGCCACCTCACAGAGGGATGAGTTAATAAAAGACAGTGGAATCATAGCAATCCCACTTTTGTGGTTAATAATTGTGGATTTTCATCAAAATCCGGTGCAAAGGTACTGCTTTTTATTGATTTGACAAAAAAATATGCTTTTTTTTTCGTTATTTCGAAAAAAAGGTGTATCTTTGCAGACGAAAAATGTCCATTCATCATGAAAAAACCGGTAAATCTACTTTTTTGTCTCATGACAACCACTCTGCTTCATGCGCAGTCTTTAACCATCCATTGGGAGCTCGTAAGCAACGATTCGCCAGCTCAAGGAATCGTAGAAAGTGCGCTCACCATCAGCAACCAAACGTCCGAAACGCTGACAGCCACAGGTGATTGGCTGATTGGCTACTGCTGGATGTCGGTGCACCCCTATTCGTATGTGGGTGCTGAATTGCAAGAGACTGAAGTGTGTGCTTCGTATCATACGCTTCGTCCTACGGCTGACTTTCAGCCGCTGCATCCCGGTGAGAGCCGCACGTATCGCTTGCTGCAGAAGGGGGCCATCATTCGCGAGAGTGCAGGGCCGCAGGGGGCTTTCTTCGTTGCACATGAGGGAGCGCAACCCGTGGATGCACCTATAGTGGCTGCTCCCTTTACTGCCCCAAAGCAGTGGATGCGAAGCAATCAACCGGCATATGCTTCTGGTGAATGGTTATACGCATACAATCAAGAAGCCCTCCATTCGCCTTATGAGAATGCAGATATTACAGCAGGAAACGAAACGGTAGATGCCGCTTTCCGCCCGCTTAACCTCGTGCCTGAACCAAAGATTATCTACGCTGCCCCTGTTCCGGCCAATCTACAAGCTGAACTCGTTTTCAAGTCGGCTAAAGACCTTCCTCAAGAAGGCTATCGAATCACTTTCCTCCGAAAGAAAATTATGATTGATTATGCCGATGAAAACGGACGTTTTTACGCATTGCAAACCATCGAGCGCTTGCGCGAAAACGTCAGCCGTTTGGGTAAAGACGAGCGCCCATACGTGTTTCAATTGCAAGACTGGCCCGACTTGCACCATCGCGGGTTGATGCTTGATATTGCTCGCAATTATACCTCCAAAGAGGAGATCCTGAAGCTGCTCTCTGCTATGGCTGCTTATAAAATGAATGTTTTCCATTTTCATATAGCCGACGATGAGGGGTGGCGCCTTGAGATTCCCGGGTTGCCCGAACTCACCGAGGTGGGCGCTCGGAGAGGATTTACGCTCGATGAGCACGACCGGCTGTATCCCGCTTATGGTGGAGGTTGGAATCCCGAAGCCGCCAGTTCAGCCAACGGTTTTCTCACCCGAGAGGATTATATTGAGATTGTGCGGTATGCTGACTCGCTCCATATTCGCGTTATCCCGGAGATTGATATGCCGGGGCATTCGCGAGCCGCTATTCGAGCCATGGAAGAGCGATATCGCCGATTGATGGCCAAGGGTATGCAAGCAGAGGCTGAGCAATACAGACTGATTGACCCTAACGACAGCTCCGTATATAGCAGTGCCCAATATTACACCGATGACGTAATCTGCATTGCGCGTCCATCCTGCTATGTATTTGTCTATAAAATCATCGATGAAATCGGCCAAATGCATCAAGAGGCGGGTCAACCGCTCAAGGTCTTCCATGTGGGAGGCGATGAGGTCGCCAATGGTGCGTTTGAGGGCTCCCCTCTCTGCCAGCAGAAAATGCGCGAATTGGGCTATTCGCACACCTATCAACTCAAAGATTGGTTCTTGCAGCAACTCATTGACTATCTGCAACCTAAGGGTATTCAGATTGCCGGTTGGGAGGAGATTGCTATGCGCAAAGGCGAACCCAATCCGCTGTTTGCTGACAAAAACGTGCTCTCTTGGTGCTGGAATAGTATCCCCGAATGGCGAGGTGATGAGAAGCCCTATCTCTTGGCCAATGCCGGTTATCCGGTTATCCTTGCGTGCGTGGGTAATAATTATATTGATATGTCATACACCAACCATCAGTCTGAGCGCGGTCTGCATTGGGGCGGCTACACTGATGAGCGCTCTACCTTTGATTTCCTGCCCTACGATATCTACCGTTCTGTGCGCTATACCCTCCGCCGGGAGAAGCGCGATATCGATGCGTATGATGCAGAAAAGACGGTGCGGTTATTGCCTGAGGCTGTACCCAATATCATTGGCATCAACGGCCAACTCTTCTCCGAGACACTTCGCTCCAATGAGCAAACCGAGCAGTATATCTTCCCGAAATTGCAGGGGTTGGCTGAGCGAGGGTGGAATGCAACCCCTCTGAGCGTAAGCAATGGCATTTCGATCTATCCGAGGATGCAGTTTGAAGCAGAGCGCATCCGCTATTTCGCTCAACTCTATCAATATGAACTGCCGCGTATTCACGATTGGGGCATCCGATTCCATTTGGCACAACCCGGTATCCATATTGAGAATGGGATGGTTTTCTGTAATCACCCCTATCTGAGCGATGCCGAAATGCAGTTCGACGGATTGATTATCCGCTATACTACGAACGGCACCGAACCCTCGATGGATTCGGAGATTTACAGCGGTCCTTTTATGCTCGAAACAGCTCCCTCCCTCCTCCGCGCTAAAGCTTATTACCTGGGTGAGGAGTCGGCTACAACTTTCTATATAGAATAATGATGGGTTCTAATAATTCCCATATTCGAAAAAGATAATGATTAATTGTGGGTAAACGTATTAAAGCGAATTTGCGAACCCACCTAATCAAAGTTGTTTTTCTAATCCTCAAGCTTTCACTTTATGCAGGAAGCGAAATTTCTTATTAAAATAGCTATCCCTGAAGGGAAAGGGCGTAAGTAGTAAGCATGGCTGCGGCAATGATAGCGGCTACGGAAAGGATAACCCATCGTTTCCATCCTTGCATTCGAAAACTGATGGTGATGCTGATAATCAAAGCGATAAGAAGAATAGTGAGCAAAGGAGAAAATGTGATGAACGTGGTGGCTCCCGGTAGGGATTGCACCCAGCGCACGCCCCTATCCATCCACCAAGCCGACTCTCCCGCCAGCTGCATCAGCAGTCGGCTCAAGCCATCAAACGGAAGATAACTGATAGCCAATGATGCTATCGACAAGGGCATCAAGAGGTATTGCGCAAGAGGCAAGACGATGATATTCGTAAGAAGAAAATAATTGGCTGATTGGCCGAAGAAAAGAAGAGAAAACGGCAAGGTGCCAATCTGAGCGGCTACCGATACAGCAATCAAATCTACCGCCCAATGCCTTAGACTCAGCCATGCGCGTTGCCAACCATTATTCCCTTCCGTTTTCTTATGTAAGAACTCCCGCCAACGAGGGAAATAATACATTATTGCCCATACCGCACTGAAGCTCAATAAGAAAGACGGACTGCTGATGGCAGAAGGATCAATCAGCAGGATAATCAAAGCCGCCATCGCCAAACGATTGTATTTTACGGGCGACTCTTTATGCAGATTGCCCAATGGCATGAAGCTGAACATCAGCGCACTTCGCATGACCGAAACACTCATACCCGTAAGGAAAGCATACGCCCAAATCAGCATAATAGCCACCAACCGCTGCAGTCGCCTCAAATGGTAATATTGCCAAGGGATAACGATTCGATTTCCCAACGTGAGCAGCCACAACACAATAGCCGCAATGATACCTACATGCAACCCACTCACGGCCAAGATATGCATCGCTCCGGCATCGGCAAAAGCGTAGCGCTGATCTGGCTGTAACTGCCGTCGGTCCCCCAATAGAAGTGATTCAATCAAGCCCACTATCGCTGCACGTTTTTCCGCATCTCTCTCCCATGCAAATCCTCCGTTCTCTTCGATTTCATCGGGAAAACTGTCTTTTACTGAATCTTCAAGATAGTCATTATGACATGCTTCTGGATGCTCTCTTCGACTCTCTCGTTTTCTGCTACATAGCAAGTTCTCCAAACGAGCTTCAAGTTGGGAGCGCATTCGGAGACTGTAAAACCGCAGTTTGCCTTCCGTCCAACCGATATTCCTACCTGCTCGCCAACCATCATTTGTTTGCACACGCTTCTCCAATAAGGCCGAATACCCCGAACGCACAAAGCCCCTGCCCGCTTCGAGTTGCACAATCGCAATCACCACATCGCCCGCTTCATACCGGAGGCTGTCTTTCGGAAAATAAAGCAGCAATTCCGGTCGTCGCAATCGCGCAGAATCAAGCAACACTGCTTCATACGCTACCGACCGTGGTTTCTCCAAACCATCTGACAGCAGTAGCACTTCATGCATCGTTTCTGCCTCATCCGAATGGCTTACCGGCTGCCAAGGCACCTCCAAAAAGCAAAATACGGCTATCCATACTGCAAGCAGAACCACGGGCGTATGAAGACGACAAAACTCAAGCATACTATTATTAAGGTGATCTTTTACATTTTTATCCGAGATATACCTCACTTTTGCACTAAAATTCGACTATAAGCCCCTTTTATCCGATTTTTGCGGCAAAATTGCACAATTTTTCGAGTAGAAGTATCACTAACTCGAGATTAAGCATCAAATGTATTGAAGGGAAAATCGGTTAGTTGCGAAGGGTGATGAGCGTAAGATCTTGTGGCGTACCGATGCGGAAGGGGGCAGTACATCCGATGCCAATATTTACGTTGAGCGTTTGCCCGTTATATTCGTAGCGACCATCTGACTGCCTGAACATTAGTTGCGCGGGATTCCATCCGAAAATGCGAACTTGCGAAGCGTGCGTGTGCCCCGCTAAAGTAAGAGGAATATCCGTTGTAGGGAGCACCTCTGCTTCCCAATGCGAAGGATCGTGCGTAAGCAAAATTCGAAAACCATCGGTATCCGCCATTGCTTGTTGCAGATTGCCGCAGTCAATCGTACGAAAACCTTGTTCTGCACCTCGTGTGTTATCTACTCCCAACAGCGTGATTGAACTGCCATCTGCAGCCGTAAGTACCTGATGTTCATTACGGAGCAGATGCCATCCGAGGCTATCTGTAATATAGGTGCAAAGCAAATCCACTTCTTGTTGCCGCTGCTGCTCCGTGAGTTCGCGAGAGTAAATGAAAAAATCGTGGTTGCCAAGAACAGCATATATGGGAGCTTGAATCTCTTTAAGGATCGCCGTAAAGGGAGCTGCCTCGCGGCTGTCTATTGTGCACAAATCGCCCGTAAAACAAACAATATCCGGCTTGGCTGCATTGATAGCCCTTATGGTTTGCTCGAGTTGCTCCTCATGACCACTAAACGAGCCTAAATGCAAGTCGGATATATGCATAATCTTAAATCCTGAAAATGCCGATGGAATCGAGTTGTTTTGATATTCTATCGAGCGCAACTGCCGTTGCCATCTTCCGAAGAAATAGCCGTATCCGATTAGCAGAAGAAAGAGCATTACAAGCAGCACAGCAGCCCATCCAAACGGGGAATATCGGCATGAGTAGCCCATCAGTTTGCTTATAGCACTGCAAACTAACCACAAGATATGCGGAAGGGCGGCCAGCAGCACCGAAACGACTAAGCAGAAGGCTATCATCATTCTCATCATAGCAGGATAATAGAATTCATTGCATATTTGCGTTTAACATCATTTGTTCAAAGCGATTACATGCTTTTCTTAAACGTTTTGCTGGCTGATGAGTGCTGCAAGTCCGCGTATCTCATGCCATTCCTCGGGTTGGAGCTTGGCGCCCACCACTTCGCATATACGTCCGGCAGTAGTGGTGGCTATCTGTCCGCATTGATGGAGCGAGAGTTCAGAAGCCAACCCAAAGAGAAAACCACCTGCATAGTAATCACCCGCACCGGTAGAGTCAATGCAGTGGGTAGTGATAGCGGGCACGTGGATTACCTCTCCCCCCTGCTTAATCATTGATCCCCGTTTGCCTATTTTCACGATAGCGATATCACATTGTTCGGCAAACACATGGATGGCCTCTTCTGGCTCAAGGCCCGTATAGGCAAGCGCCTCATCTTCGTTGGCAAACACAATATCTACATATTCGCGTACGAGATGCGTGATAAACTCCTTGTTTTCGTTGATGACATTGAAGGCAGCCAAATCCATTGATACGAGGCAGCCAGCTTGTTTGGCTAAACGGCAAGCGTGCTCTATCATCTGATGGTCTTGCACCAAGTAGCCTTCTATATGGAAAATATGGAATCCCTCGAACATTGCCGGGTGGAGGTCAGCCACACGCACATCGGCTGAAGCCCCCAGATAGGTACACATTGTGCGTTCGCCATCGGGCGTAATCAACACAGAGCAGCAACCGGATTGCAAATCGGATGTCAGCAGTTGAGGATGCGTGCCGCACTTGAGCGCATCATTGCGGAAGAATGCACCCACCTCATCGTTGCCAATCTTGCCGATAAACGTTGCATCACCACCGAGCGATGCGATGGCATTGATGGTGTTGGCGGCACTGCCGCCCGCAATCATCGATTTGCGTGAAGCGGCAAATCGATGCTGAATGGAGAGGTACTGCTCATGCGAAATGAGGTTCATACTGCCCTTGGAGAGGGAGAGCTGACGTATATCCTCTTCGCCCACAAAGAGGAGGATATCGGTAAGGGCGTTGCCTAAGCCTACAATTTTTTTCATCGGAGTAAAAATAAACCTGGAGTGATATTGTGTACAAAATTACTAAAAAAACCTGATGTAAGCATATAAAAATGGCAAAAAACACCAAAAAATACCGAAAAATACGATTTTTTGCATTTTTTTTGGGTAAATATTTGGTCAATTCAAAAAAAAGCAGTACTTTTGCACCTCGGAATGAGAAACGAACCCTTTCTCACTCAAGAAAAACAGAAAAAATGCTTCCTTAGCTCAGTCGGTTAGAGCATCTGACTGTTAATCAGGGGGTCCAAGGTTCAAGTCCTTGAGGGAGCGCGAAAGAGATCAGCAACATGCTGGTCTCTTTTCGTTTTTTGTTGGCTCGCACGATTTTTAAGAAAGTCAATTCATCCGCCTCGCAGCATTACTGCATCTAGCTTACATGTACGTGCGATGCAAGCTAGATGTAAGCTAGATGAACGAGTAATAAACGTAGGAAACGCTAATTTTGAGGGGAGTGCTTGCGCGTTTTTTTGCCAATGCGAGTAGATTGTTTGCCTTTTTTGAGAGTTGAAGTCTCTGATTTTGTTGGCGTATTGCCGGAAGGGGTAGGCTGATTGGAGTTGGATATTTGATTGCGTGATTTTTTGCGGTTCTTTTTTCGAGGCTTCTTGGCGCTTTTCTTCTTGCGTGGCTCGTAAGTGGGAGCCGGTTCAAATCCTTCGGGTAAGGGCAGTTTCTCTACCTCATACTCCAAGAAAGATTCTATTCTGCCGAAATACGATTGATCCTTCTCGCTCACAAGCGTGATAGCCTCTCCTGACTTTCCCTGCGGCCCTTCTTCGGCATCGGCACTACCCGAGCCTCCGCGAGCCGTACGGCCAATACGGTGCACATAATCTTCCGCATCGCGGGGCACATCGTAGTTGATAACGAGCGGAATATCATCTACATCGATACCTCGCGCTACTATATCCGTAGCCACCAGCAAATCCACTTTCCCGTTTCGGAAATCAAGCATCACCTCCTCGCGTTCGGACTGCTCCAAATCGGAATGCATGGCTCGTACCTCCAATCCCAGATGGCGGAGTTCGCGCCAGAGCTCTTTAACCGTAGATTTGCGTCCTGCAAAGAGGATCACCTTATTGAGTTTCCGCGCGAGCAGGATATGCTTCAGCAACATCGTTTTCTGCGCTTCATAACACACGTACGCCATCTGATGGATGGTCTCGGGCGGGCGGCTGATAGCGATATTCACCTCTGCAGGTTGGCGCATAAACGTGTATGCGAGTTTGCGAAGCTCCTTAGGCATCGTAGCCGAAAAGAGGATGGTCTGCCGTTCTTTAGGCAGGCGCTTTACGATATCCATGATGTCCTCAAAGAATCCCATATCGAGCATGCGGTCGGCCTCATCGAGGATGAAATAACGTACGCCCGAGAGATCCACCTCCGAGAGATTGAGATGGGAGAGGAACCGCCCGGGAGTGGCCACTACCACGTCAGCTCCCTGCTTCAATCCGCGCGTCTGTTGCGCCCACGCGCTGCCATCGTTGCCTCCATATACAGCCACCGAAGAGAAGGGAGCATAATAAGAGAAGCCCTCCATCTGTTGGTCAATCTGCTGCGCCAACTCGCGCGTTGGGGCCATGATGATGGCGTTCACCTTATGGGGGTCATGGTTATCTGTGAGGAGGTTATTCAGGAGGGGGAGGATATAAGCTGCAGTCTTGCCAGTGCCCGTTTGCGCACAAGCAATCACATCGTGCCCTTCCAAAATCACGGGTATAGTAGCCGCCTGCACCGGGGTGCACTCATCGAAGTGCATATCCCAGAGCGCGTCAAGAATCTCGTCGGAAAGCGGTAATTCGTCGAAGTACATACTGTTTATTTGGTTTTCTCCCAGCCGTCAAAGATGCTGCTGTCGTAATGGTTGTTTTCGTTTGGCTCATGCAGCGGTGCCCATATCTGCGCAAAGAAGGGGTTGGTTTTAGCCACTTCATCCCAATGCCAGGGGCGCTCATGGGGGTCGCCCTTATAGGGCCAAGGCATGTCGGATGGTGCCCAATGACCGCCCAGCAGAATCAGCCTTGGGCTGGCCATGAACTCCTCTCCATTGGCAGCCTGCCAACGCAACTTCGTATCCCAATCGCCTTTAACCATCTCGGTAGAGAGGCATTTGCCTCCGCGGAAAGCAGCTGCCTTCTGCATGTCCTCGATAGTGAACTCCTCCAGCGGTTTGGTCTCGTCATATCCATGGTCGAGCAAGTGTACCTCGCGCGAGGGCTCGCTCAAGTCCATCTCGCTCCATTTAGGGATAGCGCGATACTGCTCCAAGCTGCCGTAATAAGCGTTGATGCGAAGCTGTTTGCCATTGCGAATCCACCACTGTGTGCCGTGCTCCTTGCTATACGCCATCATGCGCATGGCCAGTTTGATACAGTGCGGGAAGAGCTTTGCGATGCGCGTTTTGGCTGCAAAACGTATAGCTCCCGGAAGGGAGGGTGAAGACGCCATCTGGCGGAAATAATCCTCTATCGGCACATTGGCGCGGAAAGGCACCAAGCGGTTGAG